>DUTE01000006.1 GCA_012842235.1 Bacillota bacterium | reverse complement strand
TGTTAGAGGAGCACCTGCAATAGGAGTTTCAGCGGCTTATGGTATGGCCCTTGCACAAATTAAAGGCAAAGATCTCAAAGAGGCAGCTAAGGTCTTAAAAGAAGCTCGCCCTACTGCAGTAAATTTAGCCTGGGCTGTAGAACGCTCACTTTTAGAAGCAAAAAAAGGCAGGTCACTAATTGATGTTGCAAACGAGATCTTTCAGGAAGACATAACTACTAACAAAGCCATAGGAGATGCAGGAAAGCACATTGTTCCACCTAATGCCCGAGTCCTTACACACTGTAACGCAGGAGCTTTAGCTACAGCAGGCTATGGTACTGCTTTAGGAGTAATAAGAGCAGCTAAAGACCGTATCTCCATGGTATATGCCGATGAAACAAGGCCTTATCTGCAAGGTGCAAGACTTACAGCCTACGAGCTAGCAGAAGATGGTATACTAGTGACTGTTATTGCCGATAATATGGCAGGGTATCTAATGCAACAAGAAAAAATTGATCTAGTTGTTGTTGGCGCAGATAGAATTGCCCGAAATGGCGATACAGCTAATAAAATAGGAACTTATAGTTTGGCAGTTTTAGCCCATGCTCACGGTATTCCGTTTTATATAGCTGCGCCTATATCCACATTTGATTTTTCTTTGGAGGATGGTTCTCTTATACCAATAGAAGAAAGATCGCCCAAAGAACTTACAGAATTTAACGGGATAAAGATTGTTTCTGATAAATGTAAAGTCTATAATCCATCTTTTGATGTGACCCCACACAGATACATTGATGGTATTATTACTGAGAAAGGAATATTTCGAGCACCCTATACTATGTCTTTAGATAAACTAAATAGATAAACTAAATGAAACACATATCAATTGAGGTAAATTAGAAAAAAGCCTTGACGATTAAGGGGCAATCCGTTACAATTAAACATGTCGCAAGTGTTGTGATATGATTTTTGGAGGATCGTCTAGTGGTAGGACAGCGGGTTCTGGCCCCGCCAGCGAGGGTTCGAATCCTTCTCCTCCAGCCAATTAATGGCCCCATCGTCTAGTGGCCTAGGACACCGCCCTCTCACGGCGGTGACAGGGGTTCAAATCCCCTTGGGGCTACCAATGGATATTCAAGCCTGCAAACTGTGAGTTTGCAGGCTTTTTTTCTCAAATGGCGAAGATATGCCCTTAAGAAAGGTGAGAGCTTATGTTAGTCGAAGCTTTTGTTGAGATACCAAAGGGAAGTATGAATAAATACGAATATGACCTTAAAAAAGGCGTTTTCCGTCTTGATCGAGTTTTGTATGGTTCTATTCACTACCCTGCTGAATATGGTTTTATCCCCGATACACTAGCTGAAGATGGCGATCCTTTAGATATTCTTGTTCTTTCCAATGTACCAACCTTTCCAGGTTGTATTCTTGAAGCACGTGTATTAGGTGCCTTGGAGATGGCTGATGATAAGGGACGAGATGTAAAAATTTTAGCAGCTCTAGATAAAGACCCGCGTTTTGATGAGATGCAGTCTCTTAAGGATGTTCCTCACCATATATTAAAAGAGATTGAGCATTTTTTTGGTATCTATAAGGAGTTAGAGGGCAAAATGACAGATGTTGATGGTTGGCGAGATTTAGATTTTGCTGTTAATATTATAAACGAATCAAAAATAACTAAATAAAGTCATTTCAACTTCCACCTACATCTCTTGAGCATCTGAGTAAACGGGTAGCCAAGGACAAAAGGATAAAGATTATAGGCTGCCCGTATTTTTATGTACATAAGTAGTTAGTCTAAGCTGTAAAAACTAACCACATTTGAGAAAAAGCACTATTTGTATTTTCTCTAGAACATTTATTGTCGCCAAAGAAGCTTTAGGGGTGGTTTTCTTGCGAAAAAAAACTATTAGACTAATATTAGTACTTTTACTTTTGTCTTGTAGCATCTTAGCTAAGACAAGGGTAGCAGTTTTAGGGGTTTTGGGCCAAGTCGAGCCAATATATACACAGTTTTTAGAAAATAGAATAACAAGTCAACTTGTTTCTCTCAATCGCTTAGATGTATTAGACAGAACCCACACCGAAGAACTTCTTCAAGAGATTGCCCTTCAACTAGCTTTGTCGGAAAATCCAGCAAGTGTAGGTAAAATATTAGATGCACAGCTAGGTCTTCTTGTGACTATCGATTATCTATATATAGAGCCTGTGGAAAATGGCTATAGAGCAAAAGCTGAAATAACCCTCAAAAATATTGAGATAAGTACAGCAAAGATCCTTGCAACAAAAACACTATCTAATGAATCTATTGAAAAGACAGAGTCTAAAGCAGCTTTTTTAGTGCTAGAAAACAGTCTTGAGGAGATAGAAACTCTTCTTTATGATCTATTTGGCTTAAAAAGCGAGATAATTAAGGTTGATGACAATGATGTGTATATCTTAGAAGGCAAGGAGACCCTTGTAAATAAAGGCGTCTATACTATAACTCGTCCTTATAATGTAAACGGATACCAAGTTGAAAAGGTCATCGGTAAACTCCGCTATGAAAGCCACAAGGATTTACCCTTAGGAAAACTTTTACAGAGCGAAGGTGCGGTGGAAGAAAAAGACTTAATTGGTACCCTAAAAGCTCAATCAGGAAGGTACTTACTTTACGATGTGGGTTTTTTAAGTGGGCTAAGAGGTGGACTAAAGTTGGCTACGATGTGGCCATATCAATATAGTGTTGGTGTTTCACTTCTGCTTAATCTTTCTCTACCTGCAAGTAGTATCGATTGTTTTTTAGAACTTGATAGAGAAACTGGCTATCCAGATCAAGATTGGGCTTTTGTTTTAGGTGGTGGTTTTGGTGCTTCCCTACTTTTTGGCTACCACAAAGATGAAGCTAAAAGAGGTTTTTATGATATAGGCAAAGGATTTGTTATAACCACTAAACTAGGACTAAGGCTCTATCAACCTAATCTTGTTTACGAGTTTTCTCTTGAGCCTAGAGCTAGATTTGCTACTACTTGGACGAAAAAAGATGGTACGGGAAAAAATCTTAGTTTTGACGGTTTATACTTAACGTTTAGCTATGGTAAAGCGAATTGAAAGAGAAGGAGAGGGCCAGGCAATGAATAAACAACATTTGTACCTTGGGCTACTACTAATTTTTTCCATATCTCTAAATTCGTTTGCCACAGATCTCACTCAAAGACCTAGAGTAGCTGTTTTAGGTGTCTATGATTTAACTCGCTATGGTTATAATCGAGATATAGAATCTAGACTAACTGAACTTCTTTTTAGTTTAGACCGCTTTGAACTAGAGGGCTTGTTCTTGTAGGATTCTA
>DUTE01000134.1 GCA_012842235.1 Bacillota bacterium | reverse complement strand
TTTAGAAGTTCCACCTAGCACTGATTTAGGAGACTATTCGTTTCCTTGTTTTACCTTAGCAAAAAAGCTACGTAAAGCACCTGTAGCTATTGCAAAGGAATTAGCTGAAAAAATACCAGAAAATCAACTGTTTGAAAAGATTGATGTAGTTAATGGTTTTGTTAACTTTCATCTAGACAAGGGTTATCTTGCAACTATTTTGCTACCTGAGATTCTTGAAAAGGGTCAGGAATATGGCAAAAGCCAAGAGGGAGTAGGAAAAAGTATAGTAATAGATTTTTCCTCACCTAATATTGCAAAACCCTTTAGTGTAGCTCATCTACGTTCTACAGTTATTGGCCACTCGCTCTCAAGAATTTGGGAACATATGGGTTATAAGGTTGAGCGTATAAATCACCTTGGTGATTGGGGTACACAGTTTGGAAAAGTTATTGTTGCTTACAAAAAATGGGGTGATGAACCTACCTCTTTTGCTAAAGGATCCATTAGGCATCTACTTGAGCTTTATGTTCGTTTTCACAAAGAAGCAGATCTTAAACCTGAGTTAGATGATGAAGCAAGGCTTTGGTTTAAGAACTTAGAAGACGGAGATAAAGAGGCTTATGATCTTTGGCTGCAGTTTAGAGAGACTAGTCTTGATTCGCTCAAAGAGGTCTATGATCTTATGGGTGTAACCTTCGATCACTATACAGGTGAGAGTTTCTATAACGATTTAATTCCCAAGACAATCGAATTACTAGAGCCCTTTATCGAAGAAAGTGAAGGGGCTGATATTGTTACCTTAAATGATGATATGCCCCCGTTTTTAGTAAGAAAGAGTGATGGAGCAACTCTTTATGGAACTAGGGATCTGACTGCGGCAATCTATCGTCAGGAGACGTTTAATTTTGCCAAGGCTCTTTATGTAGTCGGTGGTGAACAATCTCTCCATTTCAAACAGGTTTTTGCTGTGTTAAAAAAACTAGGCTTTGATTGGGCAGACGATTGTGAGCATGTGCCTTTTGGCCTAATGCGCTTTGGTGATATAAAGCTTTCTACACGAGAAGGAAAAGTTATCTTTCTTGAAGATGTGCTTGATAAGTCAATTGAGCTTACAAGAGAGATTATCGAAGAGAAAAATCCTTCTTTAGAAAATAAAGAGGAAGTTGCAAAGGCAGTAGGTGTTGGAGCAGTAGTCTTTAACGATTTACGCAACAATCGCATTAAGGATATTAACTTTGAATGGGATGAAGTGTTAAATTTCCAGGGAGATACAGGGCCATATGTGCAATATACCCACGCTAGAGCCTGTAGCCTATTATCCAAAGGTGGAGATATTAAATCAGCAAATTTAGAGCTTCTTAAAGAGGAAGAAGAAAAGGTTTTAATCACTTCACTAGAGAGATTCCCCGAGGTTGTTCAACAAGCAGCAAGGGGTAATGAACCATCTACAATCGCTCGTTATTTGCTTAGTCTCTCAAGGGACTTTAACAAATTTTACCAAGCCCATCGTATCTTAGATGAACAAGAAGAGGTCGCTAAGGCACGTCTAATGCTTGTTGATGCTGTAAGAGAAGTCATAGC
>DUTE01000133.1 GCA_012842235.1 Bacillota bacterium | reverse complement strand
TTAAAATAGTTAGGTAGTTTAGCAACTAAACATATCTCGTCACCTGAAGCTGGGTGATTAAATTTAAGTTTTGCTGCATGCAACAAAAGTTTTTCATCGTCCGTAACATCTTGGTTATAGATTCTATCACCAACAACAGGATGTCCCACAAATGCCATATGAACCCTTATCTGGTGTGTTCTTCCTGTTTCTAACTTTAGCTGCACAAAGCTGTGTTTATCAAAAACTCTTAAAACTTTAAAATGGGTGATAGCATTTCTACCATTTTGAACAACTGCCATACAAACTCTCTTTGTCGGGTGTCTTGCAATAGGAGCTGAGATTGTACCTTCTCCGGCATCCCACCTACCTTGTACAATAGCTACATAAGTTCTTTCTACTTCGCGTTTTTCTAATGCCTGACTTAACTTTTTATGGGTTTTATCATCTTTTGCTACAATTAACAAACCACTTGTATCCTTATCTAAACGATGAACAATCCCAGGTCTTGCTTGTCCACCTATTCCCGAAAGATCTTTACAATAAGCTAATAATCCATGAACTAATGTTCCCGATTCATGTCCTTTAGCTGGATGGACAACCATTCCTTGAGGTTTATTTATCACTAAAAGATACTTATCTTCGTAGAGCACATCTAAAGGTATCTTTTCTGCTTTCAACTTTAGTTTTGCTGGCTCAGGTATCTTAATAGAAATAATTTCCCCCTTTTTTACAATAGTACTTCCCTTAACTTGATTATTATTAAGAAGAACATTGCCTTCTCTAATAAGCCTCTGCACAAAGTTTCGAGATAGATCAGTATTTTCGGCTATGTATCTATCTAATCTCACCTCTTTTTCGGAAGATACCTCAAGAGTTATCAAAGACATCTTTATGATCCCTCTCTAATTGATAAAATCCAATCGCTAACAACCCTATACCTACAACAATACCAATATCTGCAACATTAAAAATACTGAAAAACGGAACATCAATAAAATCTATAACATAACCAAAAAAGATTCTATCAATTACATTACCTAGTGCTCCGGCTCCTGCCAATGGTGCTCCTATTCTTGTTATTTTACTTTGTAAGAACAGATCTCGTTTTATAAACAAAAAAACAATAAACCCAATAGCAACAATAATAAATAGCCCTGAACGGCCTGAGAGAAAACCAAAAGCAGCTCCATCGTTTTTAACAAGTGTAATTCTTAACAACCCAGGAATTAGCTCTGTACTTTCGTACCAATTAAAAAACAAAGGTAAAGTATGTTTAGTTATCTGATCTAATGCCAACCATAAAAACGCTATAATCCACATCAACATGGTTCCCTCCTTAAAACTATCATAATCTTCTTTAGTAATCTTGACAACAAAAAAAGCCGCTTAACGCGGCTTATCCTCTATTTCCTCAACATCGTCTTGGCCATCTTGTATAGTATTAGAACTTCCCCATACAGCCATTTCATCCCAAAACTCGTTGGGTTTAAGATATCCTTGTGGAGAAAGAATAAGCTCATCATTAAAATTTTCATTGGCACAATGAAAACAGTATCTACTCTCTGGTAATGTGGTAAGCCTATCAGTATCTATTGGTTTACCACAAAAATCACAGATTCCATATGTTCCTTGCTCTAAAGCTTCTTGTGCTAGCTTTAACTCTTCTATACTCTGCTTTGCTCTATGCCTAATAACTTGATCTGTCTCTCTCATATATAGATCCGTTCCTAGATCTGTATGGTTATCGTAGGCCGACAACTCTCCACTATAGTCTGACAACGGTACTTTTGTTCTTTGATCTATACGTTCTAATAGATTAGATAACTCTTTTTCTCGCTTAGAGAGCTTATCGCGAATCTCTTTATAACGCATAACGCAAACAAAACCCTCCTCATTTATAGCCTTGATTGAGTTAACTTTACAAGACGAGCTAAAAACTCGCTTATAATTGGTAGATTTAAACTGGCAAGTACACCAATTAGGTAGAAAGCTAAAGCAGCAATGATTGTTGCTCCTACTGCTGTGCCAAGACCTCGTGCCACACCAGCGATAAAATATCGCCAAAGGATATACCAAGTTCTTTTTTCACTAACCCAATATATCTTTTTTAATTCTTCTTCTAGTTTCTCAAGAATATCAATTAGGTGCTTTTGTTCATCCTGCATAGCTCCACCCCTATTTAGATTATCCTTAAAACATAGAGTTCAATCAGAAAAAAAGATTTGATTTGTTTAAGCCAAAAAACCTTGAGTCTTTTGTGACTCAACAAGATAGTAATGATACTAGTGTAAGGATACGGTTTCAAAAAGATACAAATATAAAAAGAGATCAGATAGGCTAAAGCTACCTGATCTCTTTTCTTATTCGAAAGTACACAACTATTAACTGTTTTTCAAAACATTAGAACAGCGCTGACAAATTTTAGGATGATCCTTGTCTTCCCCTACTGTTTTGGAGTAGTTCCAGCACCGTTCGCATTTTTCTCCTTCTGCAAAAGAAAAACCAATCGAAATATTCATTTCAGGAAACTCTGTAGTGCTTTCTCCTTCATATTCCCCAATAGCTACATCTGAGACGATAAAGAGCCTTGGCAATTCTTCAACTACCTCATTAAGCCATTTTTCCGTCTCTGAATCATGTGGTTTTAGCCAAACTTTCGCTTCAAGGGATTGACCAATCTTCTTTTGGCTCCTTGCTTCTTCTAATACTTTAAGCACAGCATCCCTTAGTTCAAGCTTCTTCTCATATTCCTCAAGAATCTCTTTGTTTTCGTATTCCTTCTTTAACTCTGGCCAATTTGCCAAAAAGACACTTTCTTCTTTATCTCCTGGCAAATAAGAATAAACTTCATCTGCGGTATGAGGAATAATTGGCGCAAAAAGAGGGACTAATGCTTTTGTCACTTCATACAAAACTGTTTGAGCTGCTCTTCTACTCTCACCGTCTTTTTGGTCACAATATAGACGATCTTTTAACATATCAAGATACAAAGCACTCATATCAACTGCACAGAAATTATGAACTGCATGAAACACTACATGGAACTGATAGCTCTCGTAGGCTTCTGTAACCTTCTTATGCAGCTCAAAAAGTCTAGCTAGTGCCCATTTGTCAATAGAAGTCAATTTATCATAAGGAATATAGTCCTTATTAGGATCAAAATCCTGGAGATTCTGTACTAAGAAACGGCAGGTGTTTCTGATCCGTCTATAAACCTCAGAGACTTGTTTCAAAAGCTTATCAGAGACTCTTACATCTGAGGTATAATCTGCTGAAGCTACCCAAAGACGTAAAACATCAGCACCCCATTTTTTGATTACTTCGTTTGGTGAAACTACGTTTCCAAGAGACTTTGACATCTTTCGGCCATTATCATCGACTACATAGCCATGTGTTAAAACTGCTTTGTAAGGAGCCTTACCTGTTGTCCCTATAGATGTCAAAAGTGATGATTGGAACCAACCTCTATGTTGATCAGAACCCTCTAAATAAAGATCTGCAGGAAATGAAAGTTCATCTCGAACTTTCAAAACAGCTGTATGACTTGATCCTGAGTCAAACCATACATCCATAATGTCCTTTTCTTTGCGAAAATGGGTATTCCCACACTCAGGACATTTAGTCCCTTCTTTCAAGATCTCATCTGCAGAATATTTGAACCAAGCAGTTGAACCTTCTCTAGCAAAGAGCGTCTGTACTGTAGATATTGTTTCGTCGTTAATTAACTCTTTACCGCACTTATCACAATAGAATACTGGTAAAGGTACCCCCCAAACTCTTTGTCGAGAGATACACCAATCGCGTCTTTCTTCTACCATATTTCTAATACGATCTCGACCCCAAGAAGGAATCCATTGTACCCCATCTATGGCATCTAAAGCCTCTTGTCTAAAACCTTCTATAGATGCAAACCACTGTTCAGTTGCACGGAAAATAACTGGATTGTGACATCTCCAGCAATTTGGATACTGGTGAGTAATCCATTGCATATTTAACAAATGGCCCTTTTTTTCTAGATCTAAGACAACTTGCTTATTACCTTCATCTAAACTAAGACCTGCATATTGCTTAGCTTCTTCAGTAAAGTGGCCTGTTGCATCTACAGGAGAAAAAATAGGCAAACCATATACCTGACCTACCTCAAAGTCCTCTATACCATGTCCAGGTGCTGTATGAACACAACCAGTACCTGCCTCTAAAGTCACATGATCACCTAAGACAACTAAAGAATCTCTCTCTAGTAAGGGATGAGTACACACAATCCCTTCTAATTCTTCGCCTTTTACTCTCTCTACTATTTCAAAGTTTTCAAAGCCACAATCATTAGCAACTTTTTCTAGAAGTTCTTCAGCCACAACATACCGTTTATCTTCAGCTCTAAAGACAACATAATCAAACCTTGGATTTAGTGCTATACCCATATTGGCAGGTATTGTCCAAGGAGTTGTTGTCCAAATGATAAAGGCATCTCCTTCTTTGACAACATTTTTACCTTTTGTAACATCAAAAGAGACATAGATAGAGGGAGACTTGTGTTCAGAATATTCAATCTCGGCTTCTGCAAGCACTGTCTCACAACTTGTGCACCAATATACAGGTTTCAGACCTTTGTATATATAGCCTCTCTTTGCCATTTCACCAAAGACCCCAACCTGTGCTGCTTCGTAATCTGGTGTTAAAGTAATATATGAATTTTCCCAGTCACCCCAGACACCGAGACGCTTAAAGTCATTTTTTTGAACTTCAATCCAATGACAAGCATAATCATGGCACTTGTTACGGAATTCCACAGGATCTATAGCATGCCGATTCAACTTGTACTCCTTAATCATTGCCTGTTCAATAGGAAGACCATGGGTATCCCAACCATGAATATACGGTGAATAATAACCTCTTAATGCTGTATATCTAGCAATAATATCCTTTAAGGTTTTGTTTAGAGCATGACCTATATGAATGTGCCCATTGGCAAATGGAGGGCCATCATGAAGGACAAACTTAGTACCTCCATTTTCTTTATTCTTTTTTTGCACCTTCTCATAAATCTTCTTTTCCTTCCAAATAGCTTGTATTTCAGGTTCACGTTTTGGCAAATTTGCACGCATAGGAAAGATATTTTTAGGAAGTTGCAAAGTTTTACCATAATCCATTTAGCTACACCTCCAAAATAAAAAACCCGTCCTCAAGGGACGGGAGATTACCCGCGGTACCACCCAAGTTGATCTTTTAAGATCCGCTTTTAGCCCAATAACGGAGGCAACCGACATAACTTACTCGTTTCAGTTATGCACTCAAGGATGATTTTCATCAGCTATACAGACTAGCTTCACACCACCTGCTAGCTCTCTGACAGTAATCACTGACTACTCTTTCCCGTCATCGTTTTAAACATTATTATTAATTATAGTCTTTTCTAGTAAACTAATCAAGGAGCTCTCGCGAAAATTTGTTTATAATAACCTCGGCTTTAATTGAAAACTTATTGCAGCCCCAACATCTACCGCCTAACGCTATCAAGATAAAAAACACTCTACCAAAAAGAAATTGCTTTTTAAGTGACTTCTTATTAATCGGGGGTAACAAAATTACAGCAATATCTTTACACTTAAAATGTAACAGTTTTTTCACACCCTTACGTATGAGTTATAGCTATTAAGTTAGATCATCTTTAAGTTGAATCTATTATTGCATTTCTTGCTACCATATATTCTTTTTTGTTTTTTCTTTACCTTTATACTAACAGAATACTGAAATCTATGTCCATTTACTTTTCAGATGGTTAAGGAAATACATTTCTCTGCTTGACAAATCCAGCATCTTCGTTATAATGGAGTCGTAACGTATACGTATAGGTGGTGTGTTAAATGGACCTTCTTGTTGTCGACGAATTACTTACAGCTACTGGTATTACTGAAGATTTTCTAAAAAATCTCCATGAACATAATTTAATCAGCAAACCTCTATCGGGAACTAGCGAAGATACAGTTTATAACGCTGCTGTTGTAAATGAAATTAAGCATATATTGCAACTTCAGTCTTTGGGATATAATTTTAATGACATAGCTAAAATTCTCAAGGTAACTGATTATGCTGGTATGCAAACTAAGAAAGTCGATGAAAAAACCTGCTACTATACTGTTGGAGAAGTTGCAAATAAACTAAGCCTTACTAGGCGTACTTTAGATTTTTGGATTGAAAAAGGTCTAATTCAACCAAGCACAACTTCAAGCAGTGGCTATAGACTTTTTAGTGATAATTCTGTCCGTTTTATTGAATTCATTAGCGATTTACAGACGATTGGCTTTACCCTTGAACAGATAAAATCTATAACCGAGACCATTGATGAAGAATTTAAGCCTCTCAATGAGAACTATACAACTGCAATGGACACTATTCAAGAAAAAATAAATGACAATGAAAGAGCCATTAAAAGCTTAAAATCGTCTGCACGAACAATACAAAAAAATAGCCGTTCTCTCAAAAGAAAGGAGGTAAATAATCAATGAAAACCAAGATGGTTTTTTACGGCGATAGTATTATTAAAGGTAAAACCTGGCAAGAAAACGCACCTAAACCTATCGATACTAAAAAGAATTTTGTGGAGTATTGCCGACATTGCTTAGATTCCTTTGGTATTGAAGTAATAAGCAAAGGTGTAAATGGACGTATTTCTAAACAGGCCTGCCTTGAGTTAGAAGACGAAGTTTTGAAGTTAAAGCCAAACTATGTGGTCTTAGAGATTGGTGGTAATGATAGCAATTTTAACTGGAAAGAAGTCAGTGATTATCCTGATAAAGACCACAAACCTGTAGCAACTCCTACCGAGTTTCGAGACAACTTAATTAGTATCTTAGATAAACTAGAACAAGAAAAGATAACCGTAATTTTGCTTACACCCCCTCCATTAGCGGAAGAAAAATACTTTTCTCTTCTCAAGGGATATTTTGGCGATAGCATATCACCTCATATTCAACAAAAAGGAGGTATTGCTAACTTCCATAAACAATACGTAGATGTTATTCGAGAAGTAGCTGAAGAAAGAGAACTATTCTTAATCGATATTTATCAAGAATTTGAAAATATACCAGATTACAAAGTAGATCTCATAGGCAAAGATGGCCTTCATCCTTCTGAAAAAGGATACAAACTAATGGCACAAATATTTATGAAAAGTATTGGTTATCTTTTTCTTCAAAATGCAAGTCAATTTGCTTTAATTAGCTAGTAGGCAATGGGCAAAAAAATAAACGCTAAAAGCTAAACGTCTTGGGCTACACTTTTGTGTTAGCTTTGGCGTTTATTTTTTTCACCACTTAAAGGCTTACCTAAGTAACGATATTTGGGCTAAAAGAATATATTATCCTTACTAGACTTGTGATCAGTTCTACTAGATTACTAGTGATAGAAGGTGATATAAGTGAACACATTTCCTATCTTAATGTTAGCTTTAGCCCTTAGCATCGACGGTTTTATCGTTGGCTGTTCATATGGCTTAAAAAACACTAAATTACTCCCTGGTTCACTTTTAATCATAGGTCTAATAACCACAGCTTTAATGAGTATTTCTATGTTAATTGGCTCTGGTTTTTCTTGTATCATGCCAAAACTATGGGGAAATATCATTGGTGGAACGATTCTACTTCTAATTGGTATTTGGCAGTTAATCCTTGGTTTTCTTAACTATCTTGAAAAACAAAGTTATAACTTAGAAACTGCGCCATTGCTTGCAAATATTCAACTTGAATCACTTGGTATTGTTATAAAAATATTAAAAGCACCCCATACTGCTGATCTAGATCTTTCGGGAGATATAGACGCCAAAGAAGCTCTTTTGTTAGGGTTAGCACTTGGTTTAGACGCCTTTGTCTCAGGATTTGGAGCAGGGCTTGCCGACTTTAGTCCTTTAATTATCCCACTTGTTGCTCTATTGCAAACAGGACTAATTAAGTTAGGCTTTTTTGTTGGCAAACTGCCTACTAAGTATTGGTTAGAAAAAGGTTCTTTTTTTGTCCCAGGTATTATACTTGTGGTACTTGGTCTATTTAAGCTTTTGAAAATCTAATCTATTGATATCCACAAAGAGCTAAATCTAGCTCTTTAGCCCTGCTTTCTTTTG
>DUTE01000132.1 GCA_012842235.1 Bacillota bacterium | reverse complement strand
GTTACAATGTGCCTGTGGAAGAAATAATGGAAACAAACAACCTCTCTAGTCAAAACATAAAAATAGGTGAAGTACTTGTAATACCCGGTGCAACTCTCACACAAGCAGAAAAAGAGAGAAGACTACTGATTGCAAGAGGCGGTGTGCCGCTTTTTATCTGGCCTGTAACTGGACGAATCTCTTCTCGTTTTGGTATGAGATGGGGTAGAATGCACCAAGGTTTAGATATTGCGGTTTCAACAGGGACTCCAGTTAGAGCAGCTGCAAGTGGAACAATTACTAAAGCAGGCGATGCAGGTGGTTATGGTTTATTGGTAGTTATTAAACACCCTGATGGTGTAGAGACTCGCTATGGCCATAATAGTAAGATTAATGTAAGAATAGGTCAACACGTTAAACAGGGTGATATTATAGCCTATTCAGGTAATACCGGTCGCTCAACAGGTCCCCATGTTCACTTTGAAATACGAGTAAATGGGAAACCCCATGATCCACTTCAATGGTTGAATTAGAAAGAAAAATATAGAGGCTGCAAAAAGAAAAGCAGCCTCTTTTCTCTTTTTATATATCGTAAAGGGAAAAATTGCCAATTGGTGCATATTGAGATAGAACAGTTAAAAACTCGCTAATACCAATTCCTTGCTGTTTTAGGGGGATTTGTGCAAATAGGTAATCAGGATCGATATTCAGATTACGTATCTGGATTAAGTCTATGAAACCTTCCTGAAGCAGAGATTCCCAAGCAGAGATCTCTTCTGGCATATCATTAAGACCAGGGATGGTTAGAAGATTTAAAGAGATAAATACCCCTTCTTTACTTAAACTTTTTATACTATGGCGGATGTCAGTAATATTAAAACCTTGGGGTTTATGGTATATTTGATACGTTTTTTCAATATTAGAGATCATTGTAATGCGGATAGAATCTAGCCCAACCTCTCTTAATTCAAGTAGCCTTTCTGGGCTATAGGCATTAGTATTCATATTGATAATACCTTTGTCAGTAGTTTTTCTAATAATTTTCAAGGCTCTTTTTATTTGCGAAAAAGCTAAAAGTGGCTCTCCTTCACAACCTTGACCAAAAGAGATAATCGGTTCTTCACTTGAGCTAAGATGATACAAAGCCAACTCAGCGATCTCTTCTGCTGAAGGACTAAAATCGATTCTTGCTTGTGGAGAGGGACAACATTCTGATTCTTGTAGTGAAATACAGCCTAAACAGTTTGCGTTGCATCTAGTTGAGCTAGGGATTCCCCCTTCCCAGCGATTTAGAAAGATATTCATGGCAGTTAAACAATGATATTCTAAAGCACAGTAGGCAAGATGCTCAACTAAACGATTCTTTGGCAATGATTTTTTTAGCTCCTCTATTGCTTCAGGGAGTCTGTCTTGCGGGTAATTAAGAGGGTTTCCTTTATAAGGATCATCGGTTTGTTTAGCTGCGACAAAAAGTTCTCCATCTTTACCTACTACAGCACTATAACCAAATAATGGCAAAATTGAGGCATTACTTGTGTTTTCATAAGCAGGAAGAGCAAGCCTTGTATATCCTGCCGGTAAAATTGCACAGAGTGGATAGATCTCTTCTTTTTCACCTTCAACGGTTAAGACTTCATTGTCTAAATAAGCTAAAGGGAGTCTATCAGGAAGATATAAGAGATCAGATCCCTCAGGCAAAGGAATAAACTCATCAAAGAGAATAAACTCGTTGCCATTTCGAACAACAGCTAAAAGATCAGTTTCTACAAGATCCCCTTTCTTATCCATGTAAATAAGGTTATAATTATCTTTGGTAGACACATTAATCGCCTCCTACCTCCTAAGCATTGGCAAAACAACCAAACGAGCAAACGAGTGGTGTGGCGGTCAATTGTTCAACCAGTAAAATGTAGTTTTTGTCTCTCGTTGGCCTTCTTGATTATATAACTTTATTGTGCTAAAATAAAAGTCGCGATTCTGATATTCGGAAGACGAGGTGAAATTCGTTGAAAGAAAATATACATCCGAAGTATTACAAAGCTCAGGTGACCTGCGCGTGTGGCAATACTTTTGAAACAGGTTCCACAAAACCTGAACTACGTATCGATATTTGTTCTAAATGCCACCCTTTTTATACTGGTAAACAAAAGATTCTAGATACTGGTGGACGTGTAGAGCGTTTTAAGAGAAAGTACAATTTGTAAAAAAGTGGCAGGTATTGAAACCTGCCTTCTTTTTTTTGGAGGTGAAGCTTCTGCAAATTGGCTCAGTCACTTTAGAAAACCCTTATGTTCTAGCACCTATGGCAGGTGTCACTTCACGGGCTTTTAGGCTTTTGTGCAAAAATGAGGGTGCAGGACTTGTTGTAACGGAGATGGTAAGTGCTAAAGCTCTTACATATAACAGTGCAGAGACCAAAAGGCTTTTAGAGATAGACCCAAAAGAAAGGCCAATAGCGGCCCAGTTATTTGGTTCAGAACCTGATGTTTTAGCGCAAGCAGCAAAGATTTGTGAACAAGAATTTAAACCAGATATTATAGATATAAATATGGGCTGCCCGGCACCAAAGATTGTCAAAAATAATGAAGGTTCTGCTCTACTAAAAGATCCTAAAAAAGCAGCAAAGATTGCCGAAACAGTTGTCAAGAGTGTAAAGATTCCAGTGACCTGCAAAATCCGCCTTGGTTGGGATAAAGATTCGCTTGTCCATGTAAAGCTTGCCAAAATGCTAGAAGATGCAGGTATTAGTGGTCTAACAGTACACGGCAGAACAAGAGAAGACTTCTACAGTGGCAAAGCTAATTGGCAAGCAATAGCCGAAGTAGTTGAAGCTGTGGATATTCCGGTAATAGGCAATGGCGATATCTGGCAAGCAGAAGATGCACTGAGAATGAAAGAAGAGACAGGCTGTAAGATGGTGGCAGTTGGTCGTGGAGCTATGGGTAATCCTTGGATCTTTCGGGATATTCTAGCTTTGGAAAAAGGCCAAAGTCCAAAGCCTGTAACACTTCAAGAACGACTGGAGATGGCAAGAAAACACGCTCTCTTACTTATCTCTTTTAGTGGTGAAAAAATAGCTATGCTGGAGATGCGCAAAAACATGGCTTGGTATCTCAAAGGACAAAGACAAGCAAGGTTAATGCGACAACAATTAAATAGTCTTGAGACTTTTTCTGATCTAGAAAAAATAATCGAAATGATGAACTCCTCTTTGTGAGGAGTTCATTGACTTTTAAAAAGGAAATTGGTAAAATAATGATGTTCACAAAAGTGTGCACATCATTATCAAGTTAGAGAAAACATATTTAAGGAGAGAAGCTTTAGAGAATAAAGCGCTTGTATGAAACTAGTTCGTGTTGGCGATAAGTTAATTGATCGAGATAAGATTGTTCGTCGCATCGATGAGATCTTAGAAATGAGATCAAATGGCCAGTCTCAAATCGATGTAGCTAAGTATCTCGAAGTCGACCGGACATTTATCTCAAGACTAGAGTCTTTAGGTGAAGTAGTAAAAGGGGGAAAGATTGCCTTAGTTGGCTTTCCTATAGGCAATCGGGCTGAACTTGAAAGAGTTGCTTTTGAAGAAGGTGTTGAATTTACCTATCTGCTTACAGAAGAAGAGAGACTAGATCTTGTAGCACAAACCGATGGCGCAACTTTAGTAAATAATCTCCTTGAACTGATTTCGACCTTAAAAAATTACGATACGATTATTTTTTTGGCTTCTAACTTTAGGAGCCAGTTCGCTGAATCGATCATTGGCAAACAAGTACTGACGATAGAGATAGGCAAATCGCCAATTACAGAAGATGTTGAAGTAGATGCAGAAGAGATAAGAACCCTTATTCGAGAAATCCGCCGTAAGGAGGAAAAGTTATGAAGGAAGTTGTCAGTGTAAGTATAGGCTCATCAAAGCGAAACCATGAGGTAACAGTTGAGGTAATGGGGGAAGATTTTCTACTAAAACGTATCGGTACAGATGGAGATATCAACAAAGCCATAGAGATAATAAATGATATAGATGGTAAAGTAGATGCGATTGGTTTAGGTGGAATTGACTTTTATATATTCTCTAAAAGCAAACGTTATACAATAAGAGATTCCAAACAGTTTTTTGAAGCTGCTAAAAAAACACCCATTGTCGATGGCAGTGGTCTGAAAAACACTTTAGAACGCAGAGTAATTCGGCAATTACACAACCAAGGCTTAGTAGACTTTGCCAATTCCAATGTAATGGTTGTCTGTGGGATGGACCGTTTTGGTATGGCCGATGAGATAGAGAAGTTTACAGAAAATGTAATTATTGGCGACTTAATGTTCATTCTAGGGTTAGGTATTCCCCTTCATAGTCTTGATAGTTTAAATAGAGTAGCTAAAGTTTTAGCACCTATTGCCATTCGACTTCCCTTTTCTGTGCTCTATCCAACAGGAGAAAAACAAAACGAAGTTGTAGAAAAATTTGGCAAGCATTATCAATGGGCAGATATAATTGCTGGCGACTTTCTTTTGATTAAACAACACATGCCTAAGAATCTATTAGGTAAGACAATTATTACTAATACAACAACAAAAGATGATGTAGAAGATTTAAGAAAAAGGGGAGTAGAACTTTTAGTAACTACAACTCCTGAGTTAAATGGTCGCTCTTTTGGTACTAATGTAATGGAATCGATGTTAGTGGCGCTATCAGGTAAAAACCAAGAATTAACCGAAGATGAGTATATGGAACTACTCGATCAACTTAATTTTCAGCCGCGCTGCTTGTGGCTGCAAAAGTAGAGGTGCAACAATATGGAGAGATTCGGGTTTGTTTTACACCCGATATCATATAGTGATATTAGCCGAAAATTTGGGAAGATGGCAAATATTTTACCGAAGTCTTTAGTCCTTTCAACAATGAAACATCTTGGCCCTCAAGAAGTTTCTCATATCACCGGGATTAAATCTGCCGCTAATAAAGAGGCAGAAGGCTGGTTTACTGCTTGTACACTAACTACAGAGCAGATGATGTCATTACCAGAGGATTTTGTTATTAAAAAGGTTATTGATGCGGTAAATCTT
>DUTE01000131.1 GCA_012842235.1 Bacillota bacterium | reverse complement strand
CCCCAAAATTAAAGTTCTGAATGTTTGATTAAAAAAATGATAGGAGAGATTTAATGAATAAAAAAACTATAAGAGAAAACATTTATGAGTGTATTCGTACAGGGATAGCTAAAGAGACTGATTCAAAGTATGTACCTCATCCTACTAAAGATGGGGAGCTAGCACTAGAAGTAAATGAAGAGTGGTTTACCATTAAGGTAACTGCAAAAAAGAAGTTTGATACGGACAATTTGGTACCCCCAAAAGTTGATGGCCAAAAGATTGTCGATTTTCTCCAGGATATAGTTGAAGAACATAAAAGTGAAAAGAAGGGCAAGGTAGTGAGCTAGTCATTAAAATGCTTGTTATCAAAGCACCTAATCCCCAATTTTATTAGGGCTAAGTCTTATTAGTACTTATTCGCTGGAGATGCAAAAGTATAGTTTTCTTTGCTACTAAATGGCAAAGGTAATTTGTGTTGACAAATGGTGGATCATATAAGATAATTAGGTAGGCTAACAATTTATTAGCCTACCTAATTATCTTTAACGTTACTTACATAAGTGAGGTGACATGAGTGAGTGAAAGTAAGGATATAGTTGCAAAAAAACTGATGGATGCCTTTTCAAGGTTTCATAGACTAAACTTGAATCGTAGTCCCATTGAGGAGGTTAGATTCAGCGAACTATCAGTTTTATATTGTCTTAAACATAAAGTACCTGCTGATTCTGAAGGAATTAAGGTCTCAGAGATCAGCAGCTTTTTAAATGTTACTTCACCAACAGTCACACAACTTATAAATAGTTTAGAAAAAAACGAACTTGTTGAGCGGAGTATCGACAAAAAGGATAGACGTGCGGTGCAGATAAGACTGACACCCAAAGGAGAAAAGACCATTCAAGAGGCGATTAATGTCTTTATTGAGTCTTTTCATGGTTTAGTTGATTTTTTAGGTGAAAAAGAGAGTCTTCAATTAGCAGAGCTCTTAACTCAAGTGTACAACTATTATAATCAAATTGCAGTTTAGTAGCTGATGAAGGAGAGACAGAATGAAAAGATTATTAAGGCACTTAAAACCGTACACAGGGTATATTATAGGTGTTTTACTGCTTGTGTTTTTTCAATCACTTGCAGAGTTGTACCTACCAACTCTAATGTCAGATATTGTTGATACCGGTATTGTTCAGGGAAACACAAACTATATTCTTAAAATAGGTGGCTTTATGCTTTTAGTAGCAGCATTAGGCACAATTTGTGCAATTTTGGCTAGTTATTTTTCTTCTAAGACTGCTATGGGTTTTGGAAGTATACTACGAGCACAAGTTTTTGAGAGGGTAGAAGATTATTCTTTAAGTGAGTTTGAACAATTTGGCACAGCTTCTTTAATTACAAGGACAACTAATGACATAACCCAACTTCAACAAGTTGTAATGGTTATGTTACGTATGATGTTGTCTGCCCCAATGATGGCAATCGGGGGAATCATTATGGCGATATCATTAGATGCCAAATTGTCATTAGTTATTGTCGCTATTATGCCTATTATTACTTTAGCAATAATGATTCTTACAAGAAAAAGTGTGCCACTGTTTAATAAGCTACAAGAAAAATTAGATCATTTAAACTTAGTAGTTAGAGAAAACCTTACTGGTATGCGTGTAATTCGTGCTTTCAACAAGACAGAGCATGAGAAAAAGCGTTTTAATAATGCAAACAAAGATCTAACAGAGACAGCTCTTAGGGTCTACAAAATGATGGCTCTATTAATGCCATTGATGATGCTTTTGTTAAACTTAGGTATACTTGCTTTAGTGTGGTTTGGATCTATTCGTATCGACAATGGTAGTATGCAGGTTGGTCAACTTATGGCTTTTATCCAATATGTTATGCACATTATGTTCTCTTTTATTATGGTCTCTATGTTATTTGTGATGATTCCTCGTGCTTCAGCCTCAGCAGCAAGAATTAACGAAGTTCTTGATGTAGTGCCAGAGATGCAAGATCCGCAAGAAGAGAAAAAAATTATTAATTTAGCGGGTCATTTAGAATTTAGGAATGTTACTTTTAGCTACCCTGGTGCAGAAAAACCAGTATTAAAGGATATTTCTTTTTCAGTACGTCCTGGTGAGACAGTTGCATTTATAGGCGGAACAGGTTCTGGTAAATCTACATTAGTCGATCTCATACTGAGATTTTACGATATCGATGAAGGCAATATCTTGCTAAATGGAGTTGATATCCGTGATATCTCTCAAGAAAATCTAAGAAAGAGAATAGGGTATGTACCACAAAAAGCTCTTTTATTTAACGGTACAATAAGGGAGAATATTCGCTATGGCAATCTAGAAGCTACAGATGAAGAGATTAAGCAGGCAGCAGAGATAGCTCAGGCCCTTGAGTTTATTAGCGATATGCCTGATGGTTTT
>DUTE01000130.1 GCA_012842235.1 Bacillota bacterium | reverse complement strand
CATAGCTTAGGGAAACGATCTCGCGTGGAGCAGGAGATACATTTATTAGTATGGGAATTACCTTACTTTCTTTATGGTTAGTAAGATTGCCACTGGCTAAGCTATTTGCAGACAAATTAGGGATGGGTCCTAAAGGTATCTTTTTAGCTATTGCTGTATCACCTATAGTAGGGTTAACACTCAATTTAATCTACTACTATTCAGGTAGGTGGGAGAGTCGAAATCTTGTAAAAAGGGAAACTATATCTGATGTGTGAAAATAGTTCCTGGAGATCTGTAGATCTGGAGAATTCGGGGTCTTTCTAGAGGTTGGAGGTCTGGAGGCGAGGGTATTGTCTTATGAGAGTGTTCTATCAGTTGAGGGACTTGATGTAAGTTACGGCCAAAAAAAGATTATTAGAGATCTGTCTTTTAAGCTTAATGCAGGGGAAAGTTTAAGCGTATTAGGCCCAAATGGTGTAGGCAAGACTACTTTAGTACGTGCTATTACAGGGATTTTGCCCTATGAAGGAACAGTGAGTTATTTTGGCAAGGATCTCAAACAATACGCTCGCAAAGAACTAGCTAAGCAAGTTGCTGTTGTTAATCAAAGGCAAGAGATTACACCTGGTTTTAAGGTTAAAGATGCGGTAGCCCTAGGAAGGCTACCTCATATAGAAGGTAGAGAGAAAAAAAGAGATTATGAAGTTGTCAATGAAGCCCTGGACATCACAGGGCTTACTTCCTTGGCATCAAGTACTTTAGATACTATCTCTGGGGGAGAGTTAGCTAGAGTTGCTTTGGCAAGAGCATTAGCTCAAGAGCCAAAGATTCTTATACTTGATGAGCCAACTGCCCACTTAGATATAAAACATACAGCTATCTTAAGTAAACTTCTTTTGCAAATAAGGCAGGAAAAGAAGATTTCTTTCTTATTAATATTACATGATATCTCTTTGGCAGCGACTTTAAGTAATCGGCTAATATTGTTTGGCAAAGAGGATAAGGTATTTATAGGAGAAACTAATGAGGTTCTTACAGAAGGTATCCTCAAAGAGGTCTATGGTGTAGATAATATGGTCGTAAAAAACCCGTTAGATGGCCAAAAAGCTATTTTTTGGGATTATTTAGGTGAATGATATGGAAAAAGGTTTAATACAAATATATACAGGCGATGGAAAAGGAAAAACTACAGCAGCAATAGGTCTTTTAATAAGAGCTTTTGGGTGTGGCCTAAATACTGGATTGATCCAGTTTTTAAAAGGCGTTGCTTCAAGCGAATTAAAAGTATTAAAAAGCCTAGGAATCCCTTTTTGGCAGTTTGGCAGTGGTGAATTTATTAAAGAGGAGCCATCTGCAAAAGACAGAGAGCTTGCAAAAAAAGGGCTAGAATTTGTTGAGTCAGTCTGGGTCGAGTGTGATCTCTTAGTTTTAGACGAAATCAGTTACCTTATAACTTGCCAGCTTGTTGCGGAAGAAGATGTTCTTAGTCTACTTAAAAAGAAACCAAAACATTTAGAACTGGTCTTAACCGGCCGGGATATGCCTGAAGAAATCATGAAAGAGGCAGATCTTATTACAGAGATGAAAAAGATTCGTCACCCCTATGACAAAAGCAAACTAATATTCAATTCCCTT
>DUTE01000129.1 GCA_012842235.1 Bacillota bacterium | reverse complement strand
GCGGAGTTTCCAGGCGAACCTATGCTTGCACACAAAGCTGATGAAAGACTTAGCCTTGAGTCCCTGAGAAAGATGACACTTATATATGCCTATGCAATCTATCTTTTAGCACAGTAAAAACAGAGCTTGGAGGGAAAGCTGATGATGGAAAAATTCTTGTACGGTCTACCGATGGGCATAGCCAACACCCTACCAGGGATAAGTGGAGGAACAATCGCTCTAATTATGGGGATATATGATCAACTAGTAGAAGCGGTTAAAAAACGTGATTGGGGATATCTTTTGCCTGTTGGTGCTGGAGTAGCTACAGGAATATTTTCTACATCATTTCTCACCGCTTATTTACTTGAAAATTTCCCCAACGAAGTCTTGGGGTTTTTGTTAGGGTTGATAGCTATATCAACCCTAATTCTTGTGAAGAAAGAAAAAGTCTATACAAAGCAAAGTGTAATATGGGTTGTATTAGGTTTTCTTGTTTCTTACTTTATGGCCAATATAGAGATGGGGATTCAATGGAAAACACTGCAATTTCCTCTATATTTTCTTGGAGGCTTCATCTCTACAGGGGCACTGATTCTTCCTGGTATTAGTGGGGCAACTACCCTTGTACTTCTTGGTATTTATGACGAAGTAATATATTCAGTTACTGTACTTGATTTACATGTTCTTATACCTTTTGGCGTAGGAATTATTATAGGTTTAAGTATTTTTGCAGAATTTATTAGTTATCTTTTAGCAAAGCAAAGATTAAGAACTATGGCGTTAATTGTTGGTTTGGTTATAGGCTCTCTACCGGCTCTTTGGCCTAATTGGACAACTGTAGGGGGTTTGATGTTTGTTTTAGGTGGAGTTTTTGCATATTTCCTTAGAGAGAAGTAAATGTAGTTTAGATTACTTAGTGTTACTAGTGTACTACTACCTAAAACGTAGAAAGGTTTCTTTTAAGCGACGAGTTTGGGCTGAAACTAACAACTAATGTCTAATGTTTTTTTTGAATTTTGCGGGAAACAAAAAAAGGGTGTGTTGCAAAACTACTAAAAAGTAGTAAGCGACGCTCTTTTTTTCTTAAAAACTCAAGCTTTTGAGTTTTTGAATAATCAATGCGATTAGATTTTTGTTGCAACGCTATTTTTGGACATGACAAAAGAACCCCATAGATTTCTTTTGAATTTGAATCCTAAGGGCTGTTTTATAGAGTGTAAAGGAGTTTTGCTTCACTCTTTCTGGATCTGAGTGAGAAATCGATTGAAGCCATAGTCGCTCTTTAATATACCAAAAGCTCCTTCAACCTGAATGGAACGATTAACTCTCAGTTGGATGCCCTTTTCTGTTATTATATTTTCGTAGGATTTTTGCCTTTTTTCGATGAAGTTCTTGGCAACCTGCATCTTGCGATTACCTTGAGATTTTGTATATTTTATTTTCAAAGGACAACCCATACAATTTTCGCATTCATATATAGTTACCAGGGATCGAAATCCAGTTACAGATGTCTTAGGAAAAACTCCAGTCGGTTTAAGTTTCTTTTGGTTATGAAAGGTATATTCGTCTGTTTTTGGATTGTATATCATGTTTTCACGCTTACTTATATCATTTCGAAAGCTTTTCTTTTTGTTTCTATCATAGGATTGGGGTTTAATGTAGCTCTCTAATCCTTCTTTTTCTAGATAAAAGTAATTCTCTTCGCTTTTCATATCCCGAATCAGCTATGATGTTCTTAAACTTTGTCCCGATTTTATTTTTCATGTTCTCGAGCAATGGAATTAGTGTTGTTGTGTCATACCTGTCTTGAAAGATGCCAATACCTGCTATATATTCTGCTTCAACAGCTATCTGGACATTGTAAGCCGGTTACTAAGAAAGTGCTTTCTAAACCGAGCGATTGTGGAATGATCTGGAGGCGTATCTCCGTTTAATAACCACATAAAGTTGAGGTCACGCTGACATGCTAACTCAATGTCTCTAGTTGAATAGATGTTATTCATGTAAGCGTAAATTAAAATCTTGAAGAATGTTTTAGGCTTAACTGCTGGTTTTCTCCCTTTCGTGGATTAAGCCTTGTATAACCTTTCGTAGTTTAATCCCTCCAATAAGTGGCTTAGCAGTCGAACCGAGTCATCCTCAGGAAGACAGACCTCAAGATTTAATGGCAAAAACAGTTGATTACCTGACTTTAATGCAGTATAATTTTTACTGTATAGTTTTGTTTGTTGCATAACTAAAATTATACCAAGAACTAGCCCATATTGGGCTGGTTCTTCTATTTTTACACAAGAAAAAGCTGTTGCACAACTAATTAGTTGTGCAACAGCTTTTTCTTGTGTAAAAATAGAAG
>DUTE01000128.1 GCA_012842235.1 Bacillota bacterium | reverse complement strand
TTGAAACCTCTGCTGAAATCTATAGATTGAATATTCTAAACGATTTTGGGTTGCTCCCAAATTAGAACACTAAACTGCAGTTAAATCAGCAGACTTAAATCTCATAGTCGCAGTACCTTGTGTTGTAACGCTTGGGGTGGTCCCTTTCAATGCAGTTATAGCGTAGTAACCTGCTCTAAGAGACACTACAACATCCACGTCCATACCATCCTGTAGCAGCGATTGATACATCATGGAAAGTATCGCCTTTAGCATACCAAGCATAAGTTGTTATTCTCTCTGAAATTGTAACAACACCACTATCAGTACACTCTTCTCAGTTACAGTATTGGTGCCATTTGCTAATTAAGTTACCAATTTCCTCATTCTTTGCAGGATACTGTGAGTCTCATTCAAAAAAAACCTCATTTGTTTGAATCATTAAAATAGTATCTTGAGGTAGTAGCTTGTTTCAACACTAATTTGGACCCTCATCTTCCCAGAAATAACCAGGCCTGCTGCTTCATCACCAACAGGGTTGATGCGAATACCAGATAACATAATGAGAGCTACTAAACCCAAATCCTTATATCTCCGAACCATCTTTCAGGGTGTTGTTCCTAAGTTGTAACATACTTCTTAGCGAACATCACCTTGTTTTTTCATTTAAGATAAACCTAACTGTTATAACCTTTTAACTCAACATTTTTAAAAACTGTATTTTTTCCTTATTTCAATCATAGTATCAGAATATCAGCCAGGCTTTTTTGACAAAACCTTTAGACTACCTTTGTAACTCTCAAAAAATAAGAGGAGGCTCTTGCCTATGAGTCTTTATCAGATATTTTTCTTAATCCTAGTGTATCTTATTTCCTCTATTCCCTTTAGTCTTCTTCTAGCTAAAGTGTTCAATGGTATTGATATACGTCGATTTGGCGATGGTAATCCTGGTGCTGCAAATGCTTGGCATTATGGGGGGAAAATAGCAGGCCTTTTAGGCTTATGTTTTGATATTTCAAAAGGTAGCATTCCTGTCTTGGTTGCTCAAAATTATTGGCGCGATTCTGAACTTGTTTTGGCATTAGCTGCAACACTTGCTGTATCGGGCCATGCATATTCTCTTTACTTAAATTTTAACGGTGGAAAAGCTTTAGCTGTAACAGCTGGAGTTTTTCTTGCTCTTTCTGGTTACTTTTTCCCTCTACTATGGCTTTTTATTGTTGGTGTCTGTTGCTTTTTCGATATACCTTTTGTTGAAGGTGTTGTTATGACTCTCATTTTGGTAATAATACATACAATAATTGTTTTTAAATCTTGGTATCTTAGTCTAGGTGTTATAACAATCTCTCTTATAGTTATTCTGAAACACCTAAAGGTATTGTCCCTAGCATTAAAAAGCAATTTTAGTCTCTTTAGAAAAATAACACATTTAATATTGCCAAAAACTAATAACTTTCCTGAATAGAGATTTTCATTTTTATTCGTAAGCAAATTAAACAAAAAGTCTTATCTACGGTAAGTGGGTTTTGCATAAACTGATTCTAGATACAAAAGGAGATGCCAACAATGTATTATGATAAGAGAGCAAAAGCTATTGCCACGATAAAAGGTGGGCCAATTTGGCCTCAAGTAGAGGGCACAGCCTGTTTTTTAGACGCCCCTTTAGGAACTTATATAGTTGTACATGTAGAAGGTCTGCCACCTTATCAAAGAGCAGAAGATAGTCAATCGCCTATTGGTCCCTTAGGCTTTCATATCCATGAAGGGAACTCTTGCGAAATAGGAGATCCTGATAATCCGTTTCTTGATGCTAGAGGCCATTATAACCCTGATAACCAACCCCATGGAAATCACGCAGGGGATCTACCAGTTCTTTTTTCTATGGACGGCAAAGCAATTATGGTTTTTTACACTAACCGTTTTACTCCTGAAGAGGTTATTGGTCGGACAATTCTTATTCATCAAAACCCTGATGATTATCGGACACAACCTGCAGGCAACTCTGGTCTCCGACTAGCTTGCGGGCGAATTGTTAGAAACTACTGAGCAAAGTCCTTCTTGGTCAAAACTCTATAATTTGAAAGTGAAAAAAGGAGAGATAACTTGTAGTTACCTCTCCTTTTTGTTATAAAAACCAATCTACTTGGCATAGTTATTTTCTATTATAGAAACGCTATTTACTCTTTAGTTATACTTTGTGTTTTCCCTTGCTTGGCTATTAATTTCACTGCTTCCTCTATATCTTTCTGATCCCCTAAATAGTA
>DUTE01000127.1 GCA_012842235.1 Bacillota bacterium | reverse complement strand
TTAGGAAATAAAGCGATATAGTAGAGTAAAAGGAGGAGGGGTAAGCCCTCCTCTATAATGTTACTTTGAATAGTGAAGGTTTGAGGTTTAAGGATTACAAGTTATGCTCGAGCGAGGTCACAGAAAGCTTTGAGATAACCATCCATTTTACCGATATCATGGCGCAGTCCGTGAAACTCACAGATAGTTATTTTGTGGCTAGCTTCAACTAATTTGTTCATAGGTAGGGTAAGATCAAGTTCTTGAGAGTCATGAGAATCAAGCTTTATCTGTAGTGATTCTTCTAGTTTATCCCAAAGATGAGGAGAAAAGCAATAGCGGCCAATAACTGCTATATTAGATGGAGCTTCATTGCGTTTAGGCTTTTCGACTACATAGGAGACAAGTCTACTATCCCCTTTAGTTTTAACGATACCGTATTTATCAACTTCACTAAGATCTACTCTTTGGCATAGTATAGCTGATCCTTGGATTCTCTCTGCAGCTTCCATAAGATATTTAGTAGGGTTTTGCCCTATTAATATATCATCAGGTAGTGCGACAATAAACTGGTTATCTCCCACAATGTTTTTGGCACAAAGCACTGCATGTCCTAGACCTAGTGGGTTTTTTTGAATAGTGATATGGCAAGTGATTCCGTGTGTTTTTTGACATTCTTTGCTAAATTTTTCAAAGTAGGGTTTTTTCTCATCAGAACTAACAATGACTACGTCTCTGATGCCACATTCTTTCAGTTCTTTCATGATATAATCAAGTGCTGGGCGCGATCCAAGGGGAAGCAGTTCTTTAGCAACATAGTGGGTTAAAGGGTACATTCTTGTACCTAAACCAGCTGCAGGAATAACCGCAATAGAACAAGACATTGTTGGCACCACCTTTAGAATTTCGCATTCTTTGTTCTTGGTCAATTATTCGGTAAAACTTGGTAAAAAACCTGCTATACATGGTTGGAATAGGGCTTTGGGGAAGGTTTTAATTGTTTTTAGGAGAAAACTACTACGAAAAAGTGAACATTAAGGCGGTGGCTTTTTTGAAATTAGCAGTAATTGGTGGTAGTAGCTATTATACGCCTGGTCTAATAGAGGCCTTAAATGAAAGTGATTTAAGGGTGGAATTGGTTTTAAATGGTAGAAGTAAAGAAAAACTTACCCAAGTCACTGAGGTTTGTCAAAATTTAGCCCAAAAAGAGATCGATATCTCTATGACTACAGATCTTAAAAAGGCTTTAGATGGTGCAGATTTTGTCCTTTTACAGGTAAGAATTGGTGGTATGGAAAAAAGAGGAGAAGATGAGTCATTCCCTAAACAATTTAATCTTGTAGGTGAAGAGACGATCCTGCCAGGAGGTGCCTCTTTAGCAGTCAGAACTTTACCATATCTCGAAGAGTTTTCTAAGACTCTTTTAGAGGTTTCGCCAAATGCTAAAGTAATGGCTTTAACAAACCCCAATAACATGGTTATAGACTACTTTAATCGTTATTTAGGTATAGATGCTATAGGTTTTTGTGATCTACCTACCTCTTTAATAAGAGGAGTAGTTGAGGCTTTTACAGGAGAGAAAAAGGGTATCGAAGAGATCTGGCCGGAGATAAGCTTTAAGTACTATGGCATAAACCATCTCGCTTTTTTAGGAGATATTAATTATAAAAACAAAGAGATAGATATTGTAAGTATTGCTCCCAAACTAGGACTAGATCCTCTCTTAGTTGAGACATTAGGACTTTTGCCTGTTTCTTATCTACGCTATTATTACTCTACTTCATCAGTTCTGGAAATTGCCAAAGATTCCCCTACAAGGGGAGAGGTTTTGGCAAAACAAGAAGAAACCCTTAAAGAGGACTACCAAAAGGCAGCAGGTAAAAAACCACAGTCTCTAAGTAAAAGACCTGTACCTTGGTATAAAGATGTGGTAGTGCCCTATCTTAAAGCGAGTTTAACTAAGGGAGAGATGATCTTAGTAACCCAGAACAAAGGTGCTTTAGCTGATCTCCAAGATGATAGTGTAGCAGAGCTACCAGTTATTATAAAAAGAGGTAAGATACACCGGCTTTATCAGGGAAGTATGCCTCCTGTAATAAAGGGTTTAGTTGTCTCTGTATCTGAGAGTGAAAGACTCATAGTCGATGGTATAGCTAAGCGTTCACCAAAGATATTTAGGCAAGGGCTAATTGCTCATCCTTTAATACGAGAGTACAAAAAAGCCGAGGCTGTAATGGAAGAGATAAAAAGAATAGACAAAGTCAAATGGTTATAACTGGTGTTTCGTATTGTTTTTATTAGCATAGGTGTCAAGTGTTTCAAGTTCTCTGCAAATTATCAGAAAATGGATTGAAATTGAGGATCTTGGAAAGACTTACCAAGAAGGTCTACATCAAGCAAATATAGGCTCCTTTTCAATTGAAACCGGATATCATGGAGTGCAGAACGTACAAACTTCAACCTTTACCAATTGTCCTGCGAGGGGAAATGTACACATGAGCTATATGACAATTGGTTTACTTTTTCTCTAGAATGTATTTCTGCAAGATACATCGAAACTTACGTTGAACTTGCTTACGACCTAGGGTAGAGGAGATATAAAATAAAGAAAGCACTAGAAGCAATTTTTCTAGTGCTTTCTTTATTTACTTGACGATACAATAATCGAAAGCTAAGAAAAAAGGAATTTGCTGCTAGTAACGAGAAAGCCGCATTGAGCTGGTATTAAGCCTAGACTAGTTTGTTTTTATGGTTGGGTCGAAAGTAAGATTTGATGTCAATTATTTTGATTGCAAACGAAATGTTAAAAATGGAAAAAATATAGGATCTACCAGTCTAGTCTGTAGCAATTCAGGTAAATCCGAGCAAGAATATAGAATACAAGCTTTTATTTCAGATCAGTTCTCTAGTGACGGAGACTACTTTGAAGGTTATTGCAGATTAGTTTCTGGTCTAGCAGCTTCCTGTTAGAAGCTTGGGTATTATGGAGTGTGTTTGGCAATCTAAAATTTTAGAGTTCGGCAACTAATTTTTTAGAGCACGCTACCGAGGATTGACTCCCTTCCGAAGGAAGGGAGAGAATTATTTTTTGAGAATATTTGCTGATAAAGCGTTTCTTAGCCGGTAACTTTCACCGGTAAATGTCATTATATGAGCATGATGAATTAGTCTATCAATTATTGCCGAAGTTAGCCTATTGTCACCAAACACGGTATTCCATTCACCAAATTGTAAGTTTGAAGTAAC
>DUTE01000126.1 GCA_012842235.1 Bacillota bacterium | reverse complement strand
GCTAGATATGAAACAAGGCCTGTTCTAATAAAGTGGGCGGATTTTATCCATCTATTAAATACGAACTCAATTATGGTGGACTATTAAAAAGGCAATACTATTTTTTGCTTGAGATTAGACAAAGCTACACAGACAAACTTTATTGAGGGTAACAGATTTCCAGCAATATAGATTATGATTATGTAGTTAACAACTTTCTAAGTAGCGGGTTTAAAGAGACTCTATTAATGCTAGTTAACCTAGCAGTAAGGGTCTTCTTTTTGTAATTAGGAAGTTTCGATCCAGGTTTGGGGTATCTCTTGTTTGAAGGAAGGGAAAGTAAAGAGAGGGGGCCAGTTATTCGCTTTAACACTCCATTTAGGTTTAGATTTTAAGCTTAAGAATTCTGGCCAATTTAGAGCCACTGCAACTGTTGCATCAGAAGAAAAACGAGGGCTATATGGTGCAATAACTGTTTTTTTTAGACCATTTTGACCAAGATCCAGAAAAATAGGTGCCTGGCGTTTTTCTTTACGTAACTCACCAGTAAAAAGATCTGGCCAACGGCCGATTACCAACTCCTTAAAAGCTTTAAGAAAAAAAGAGAGTTGTTTAAAATTGTATTTTGGCACAATAGGAATCATTATATGGACACCTTTTTTACCGGTAATCTTAGGATAGCTTTTCAATTTTAACTTTAGAAGCAATTCGTAAATTAGATAAGCACCGTGTTGCCAAGTACTAAAATCCTCAGTAGGATTAGGATCAAGATCAATAACGATTTCTTTAGGATTAGCCCATCTATCGATTGTACTTAGCCAGGAATGAATTTCTACACAAGCTAAATTACCGAGATAGATCAGATTTTCTACTGAATCTAAAAGCATATACTGTGTTAAGCGATCGTTATGTTTAAACTCCCAGCGTTGTATTTTCTCTGGAGCAAAAGGGGGTACATTTTTTTGGAAAAAAGACTCCCCGTCTATGCCGTTTGGGGCACGAAGTAATGCAAGGGGTCGATTTAGAAGGTAGTTTGTCATTGTTGGGCCTACATAAATGAGGTAAGTAATAAGATCTTTTTTAGTGACTCCTGGCCAAAGTTGTTTTTCGAGATTAGTTAGGTTAAAAGAGTTGTTCATATTTACACTCCTTAGGTGATTTATCATCTCGAAAACGGACTATACTAGCATGGCGTAAGGCTTGGCCAGAAAATTCTCTATAACGGACTGTAACAACCTTTTTTGAAAGCTGTGGTTTATGGCCATAAAAGACATGGCCTATAGGTTGGAGTTTATTATGTATGTAAAGCCCTAAAAGTATTGTTCCTTTATCAGCAAACCACTCCATTACTACAGCATCAACTTCTTTATAGGCAATTATCTTTAACCAGTCACGACTTCGTTTGCCAGGCAAATAAAAAGAGCCTTTCTTTTTAGCCATGACTCCCTCCCAACCGGAAGAGCTCAATGCCTGAAAAAGTTTTAGCCCATCTTGATAATCTGGAGAAAAGCCTATTAGCTTTTGTCCGTAGATTAGATCTTGCAAAAGTTTCCTGCGGTCTTCAAGAGGAGAGTTGCACAGGTCTTTTCCTTGGAGATAGAGTAGATCAAAGGCCATAAAAATTGCACTTTGAGGATTTTTACGCAACGAAGCAAAATCAGGGCGATTATCTTTTATACAGATTATTTCTCCATCCACAACAGCGTCGTTGAGTTTTACCTTTATAAGATGAGAAAAAAATTGAGTCAAGTCTTTGCCATTTCGGCTTACTAGTTTTTTATCACTAGTAAAAAAAAGAGCACGGTAACCATCCCATTTAGCTTCAAAAAGAAACTCAGATGAAGTAAGTGGAGATAAAGCAGTTGAAGCAGTTTCAGCGAGCATGGGTCGGTACTCCATTTTTCTCCACCCTCTCTAAGCTAGCCTGTAGAGCTTCAAGAATGTTAGCAACTTGTGGTTCTGGTGTTTTTTGGGCGACATGGATCTCTTGGCCTGTAAGTTTTTTGTTGACTAATTCACTTATGGCATGGTTATAAGTGTTAGGATATTCTTCGGGGATAAATGGTTTAGTTAGCTTAGCAATTAAAAGCTCAGCCAACTCTATCTCGTCTTTATTTAATTCCATAAACGGCATAGGGCTAAACGCCTCTAAGGAACGAACTTCATTGCCATAATGTATTGTGTTAAGTTGAAGGCTGTTGGCGTTAGCCATTCTAGATACCAAACATAACTTAGGGCTACTTCTTAGTACAACACGGCACAAAGCATCTTTTCTTTGGTTGTTTAAAGCAGTACCTAAGAGAAAATATGCTTTTTCTGCACCAAGACCAGGTTGTAGGTAGTAAGTGTTTTCATAATAAACTATAGGGACTTCACCTGACTGAACAAAAGAAAGAATCTCGATCGTCTTTGTCCGTGAAGCAGCTATAGACTCAAGTTCGCTTTCGGTCAGTACGACAAATCTATCTTTGTCATATTCGTAGCCTCGAACAATTTCTTCAGTGGCAACAACTTTGTTGCAAATTGCACAATAGCGTTGATATTTTAATGGATTATGGCAAACATTATGTAACAGGCTGAAATGATAATCTTGGTCTTCAGTAGCCTTGAACATTTTTACGGGAATATTAATTAAGCCAAAAGAAAGTAAGCCCTGCCAGATAGCTCTCATTGTATACACTCCTTCTACCTGCAGGATGTGTTAATCAAGAACCGTTTATGCAGTTACCAAAAGTAGTTAAGAAAAACCATTATATAAGGAAAATCAAATGTGAAAAAGCACTCTTTTTAGGCAGATGTAAAAGTAAAAATCTGTACATTCGTATAGCGAGAAATAAAGAGTGCTTGTGTTTTTTATTTTTAAAAAGACAAAACTAACGCACCTTTACCAGCATAAGCGCCAATAGTAGCTCCAACTGAAGTGGAAATAAAGGTTGCCTTTTGAAAAACATTTTGAAGATCTTCTTTAAGTTTCTCAGCACTTTTTTTATTAATTGCATCAGCAAGGCCAATAAG
>DUTE01000125.1 GCA_012842235.1 Bacillota bacterium | reverse complement strand
GTCACGGATAGTCCCTCCTTTCTTAGATTAAGATGGGGCTTTATTGTTTGGCTTTTTATTATAGGAACTATAGTGGGGGTTATTGCCAATAATAAAGATCTTTTAAAAGAGAGTGTGGCCTACTTAGAAAAACCAAATGAACATATTAAAGAGGATGAATCTAAAAAGAGTGAGTCTATTGACACTGCCCCTAAAATCTTAGCGGTGGCGGTTAGAGATGTTGCTTTCAAAAATCATCCTCTCTACAGGGAAGTGGAAAAGTTAGAAAGAGAAATAACAGCAAGTAAGCTCGAACAAGCAGCTTATGCAGAGATGCTTGCAGGCTGGCAAGATCGAGATGTTATTATCAAAATTGAAGATTATTTAAAAAAGCAGTACCTTCTTGTAAAAGATTCAATAGAAAGATCGACAAAAGAGTTGAGTGAACGCAAAACTCAAGAAATGAATGCTGAGAAAGAAAGTGTCAAGTTAGAAACAGAAAAGACTATAGAGAGAGAAAAAGAGCGGATCGTTCAAAATTATGCTAAACAACTAGCTGAAAATGAAGCACAGTATCTCAATGATATTAAGGAACTTCAACAAGAGCACGATGCGCAAATGGCTCAAACAAAATATTCCATAAAGGTCGATATTGGTATTGAAAGTAAAAAAAGCGAAGTAAATACAGATACAGAAGAACCTATCTATGGTTTAGATACGCAATTAGGTGAAGAAATAATAGCTAGGGAAAAAGAATGGCAAACTTTGTTAAATAATCTTCAAGAAAAACAAAAGAAGGAAATTGCTGATTTAGAGGTTAGAGAATACGCTAGATTAAAGACTAGGTTAAATGAGATCGATGATAAATATAGAAAAGAGCAAGAAAACATAAGTGTTGATATGGCAAAAGAGATCAGTGAGGCAGAAAAAAGATCAATAGAACTTTTTTTAGCACTTCAAAACATTAATGTAAATGCGTCTGAGAAACAGGCTCAAGAGCTACTAGAGAGTTTTAATCAAAAACAAAAAAGACAATTAGATTTGTTGATTACAAGAAGAGATAAATTAATAATTAAAATCGAGCAAGAATTGGTCTTTGGGCTTAGAGTGCTCGCACAAAAAAACGGTTGTGTGCCTGGGGAACTTGTCGCTGAATTACCTAATGATGTTATAGACCTTACTGACGAATTAATCGAGTTGTTGACAAGAACAGAGGAGTACCTATCTGAAAATAGTTATGATTAATTCATTTCTTTATGAGGAGGAGAACATGTGCAACTTGCACCCCAAAGAAATCCTTTCTTACTAAGAGAGGTAGTTAAACTTACAGGTGGAAATATTGTTGGTGACGATTCTATTGTAATTTCTCATGTAGCTCCTATTCAAGATGCAGGTGAAGGAGCGATTACTCTTGTGGCTAATAAGGAAGCTCAAGAGATCGCGAAGAAGAATAAAGCATCAGCTTATATTATAGAGGAGAAATACGCCAAAGATTTGCAAGTAAATGGGATCATTGTCCCCGATGGTAGAGAAGCTTTTGGCATAATTTTAGGGCTATTCAAGAGAGAAGTTATTCATGATGTTACAATTAGTTCCAAAGCTACAATTGAAGAAGACGTAAAACTTGGTAAAAACGTATCAGTATATGACTATTCCTACATTGCTAGTGGAGCTGAAATTGGTGACAATACAGTGATCTACCCGGGAGTTTTTATTGGGCCAGAGAGTAAGATAGGTAAAGACTGTACTATCTACCCTCAGGTTGTCATCAAAGAAAATGTAGTAATTGGTGATCGAGTCATCATTCACCCAGGGGCATTAATAGGTGTAGAAGGTTTTGGTTTTGTCTACACTGATTCTAGTTGGCAAAAGGTTCCGCAAATTGGAGGAGTAGTAATAGGAGACGATGTCGAAATCTTTAGTAATACCTCTATTGCAACAGGGGCCGCTGGACCGACGATTATTAGTAATGGTGTAAAAATAGGAGATATGATTCATGTAGGTCATAACTGCCAGATAGGAAAAGACTCGATATTAGTAGGTCAAACTGGTTTAGCTGGTAGTACAATCCTTGGTGAGCGGGTCAAAGTCGGAGGACAAGTAATGTTTGCTGGTCAACAGCGAATCGGTGATGATTGCGGTATTATGAGCAAATCGTTAGTTGATGGTGATCTATCTGCCAATGAGATAGTTAGCGGTATCCCAGCAAGAGATCACAGAACAGATTATCGTATAAAAGCAGTAATGCAAGACCTTCCTGAGTTAAGAAGACAAGTAAAGGAACTTGCTAAAAAAATAGAGAGACTTGCTATAGAAGAGGAAAGAAAGGAGAATTAATCGATGAGGCGATTTTCCTTAGGACTTTTATTGTTAATGTTATTAACTGTTATAGTTTCGGCGGATAGTTATCTTGGGCCGAAAGGACTTATGACTGTACCTACTGCCGATGTTTCTAGGCAAGGAGTTGCAGGTTTTGGTGCAAGTTTTACCGAAGATAGATTTTATGGAAATATCAAAGCTTCTTTTGTGGAAAATTTAGAATTAGGCCTAGGTGGCAGTAATTACGGACCTGTTTATGGTTTTTTCAAATGGCGTCTTGTAGGAGAAACCCCAGCTAATCCAGGAGTAGCTGTTGGCGCTACAGGTTCTTCGTTTTATGGGGTGGTAAGTAAAAATCTTACAAACACTGGATTGAAAGGGCATCTAGGTTATGGCTCAGAAAGATATGGGGGCTTTTTTGGCGGACTAAGTTATGTAGTAAACCCAGTTGCTGTTTCCGCCACAAATACTCCAGTACCAATTATAACTTTAATGGGCGAGTTTAAAGAAAATAGGCATCTCCAAGAAAGTTTGTCAGCTGTTAATTTCGGTGCGAGATTTCAGTTTACCCGTGATTTTGGTGTTGATATTGGCCTATTAAACTTCAGGGGATTAACTATAGGTGCATATCTCACCACTAATTTTTAGGGGGTGGCGAGATTGCATAATAAAATACTAACTGTTTTTGTTGTTCTACTTATGACCATATATGTATCAGCATCAACCATGGCAGGGTCTGTAGGTGCAGCAAAGGCAACAGGTATTGATGCTGTTCTTTACAATCCCGCATCACTTGCAAAACAGTCGCAAAGGCTTGTAGGTGGAGGTTATTCTTATAATGACGAAAAGACTCAGTTAGTGCTTGGCTATCTTGAACCAGGTTTTTCGAATCTTTATGATCCAAAGATTAGCAACTTTCGCTTAGCAGGAGGCATTACTTGGGTTCGTACGCCTGGGCTTGAACCAAAAAACCAATACTATTACACGATAGTTTTTTGTACTCAACCTGTTTATGGAGGTTTAAATCTTATATACAAACCAGCTGCAACTCCAACTTATGGAATGGATCTATCCTTGGCAGTAGACTGGTTTGATAAACTAACAACGGCTATAACTCTAAAGGACATTTTAACATGGACAGGAAATAGAAATGCTCCATTGACTAGTGCTCCCCAAGTCCGTCTTGCGTTGTCCTATCAGATTAACGAGCCTTTGGCAATGAATTTTGATATTGTAAATACTTCAGGCGAAAAAACTGACTTAAGTTTAGGTGCTTCATATGATACTGGTTCTTTAGCATTTAGAGGTGGAGTAAGTACAGAGACAACATTTGAGCAATTTGTGCCCTCTTTAGGATTCTCATATAGAGGAAACCATGGTGATTTTGGGCTTTTTAGCTTAAACCTTTCACTAAACTACAAAGATAATAAGATTGGTCATAGTGCTGGCTTCAGTTATTCTTTCCTCTAATTAGATTGAGAAAAGAGTAAAATAGGCGCCTAAGCTCAGGCGCCTATTTAAGTTTTATCAGTGCTAGGAAGGGGTGATCTTATGCGCAACACTATTTTTAAACGCTACATAATTAAAGAGTTTAGTGTTCCGTTTTTTATGGGAATAGCTGGTATGACAGTCATATTAATGAGTGATCTTCTTTTTGAGCTAATGGACTATTTAGTCTCTAGACGCACTCCACTTAGTGTTATCTTAAAACTAATTTGGTATAAGCTGCCAGAGATTATCCTTCTTACGCTACCTGTTGCGGTTTTGTTAGCTGTTTTTATGTCTCTAGGTCGTTTAGTAAAAGATTCTGAGATGACTGTGATGAGAACCGCAGGTATTAGCTTTCTTTCTCTCGTATCACCACTTATAGTATTAGGCGTGGTTATTAGTGGAATAGCTTTTTTATTAGGTGATTACATAGTTCCTCAAGCCAACTCTGAATTTGAACAGATTATCAGAAAAGTGATTTTCGAAGAAAACTTACCACAAATTGAAGAGGATGTTTTTTTCAAAGGTACAGGTAATTATTATTTTTATGTAAGGTACGTAGATAGAACTCAAGGAATAATGCGGGATGTTTTAGTATACGAGACAAATTATACAGGGCTTCCTCAACTTATATCAGCTAAAGAAGCCTCTTACGAGCAAAAAACACTTATTTTACGTGATGGGATAAGTAGAGATTTTGACCAATCGGGTTTTGTTACAAGTGAAATAAAGTTTGATGAGGTGTCGATTAATATAGGACAGGATTTAAATACTATCTTTGGTGTACAAAAAAGCACCTCTGAGATGACAAGAAAAGAGTTAGCTGAACAGATCGCCATATTCAGTAGATCTGGAGCAAATGTTAATGAGTTAATTGTAGATTATCATCGCAAACTGTCAATTCCTTTAGTTAGCTTAGTCTTTGTCCTTTTAGGAGCTCCACTTAGTGTACGTTTTGGCAAAGGAGGCACTTTTTTAGGTGTAGGTTTAGCGATAGGTATTGCACTAGTTTATTATGTCTTAAGTGCGTTTTGCCGAACTTTAGGTGGTGAAGGTATTTTACATCCGTTTTTAGGGGCTTGGCTACCGACTTTTATCTTTTTAGTTGCTGGTATATGTTTATTTTGGGATGTGGAGCGTGTTTAGGAGGGATAGTGTTGAGAAGACTTAACTATGTAAAGGTTTTTGGTCTTATATTAATTCTGAGCTTGGTTGTATCAGCACAGATTCCACAACCTGATCTTGATAATCAATCTTCTAATACCACGATCCCTATTACAGAAGAGTCAAAAGAGATTGTCAGCGAAAAAGAAAATGATGATTTAGAGATTAAAGAAGATGAGATATTAGTTGAAGCATCAGATGAACTCTATGGTGATGATAAGCAAGTTACTATCAAAGGTGATGTAAATATTCGCGGAACAGATTTTACTGCTAAAGGAAATGTCGCTGTTATTGATTTAGAAAATAATACAGTGTATTTTTCCGGAGGAGTAAATGTTATTGATAGTTCCAAAGAATTTATTGGCGAAGAACTTATATATAACTACAAAACAAAGGTGGGGACTATCAAAGGGGTAAAGGGTAATATCGAAAATAAAAAATTTAAAGACGAGATCTACCTCTATGGGCACGAGATGAGTTTTAAAGAGAATTATCTTAAGCTAGAGGGAGGACGCATAACTACGTGTGATCTCGATACCCCACACTACCATATCGCAGCCAATACTATTGAAATCTATGAAGATGACAAAATGATATTAAGAAATCTTTACTACAAAGAAGGAAACCTGCCACTTCTATATCTTCCTTATTGGCAGGTATCTCTTAAAGAAAAAAAGAACTATTGGAAGTTTCCTAAGTTTGGGACCTCGTATAAAGAAGGTTTCTATGTTAAGTTGGCCTATGTTTATACTCTTAATAACTACAACAAAGGTGAAATTAATTTTGACTACATGACAAAACTTGGCATAGGGCAAGGGGTTCAGCACGCATATTCTAAAGATAAAAATAGCCTTAGTGGTCGCTATTATGTAATTTACTCCCCTGAGAAAAGAAGCTTCACATTGTTTGATACCTCAGGAAGTTTTATGATAGATAAAGATAAGTTTCAGTTCTCAGGAACCGCGGCATATAAAGATGATTATACAGAATATATTGCTAAGCACTTACGAAATACTAGCCTAAACTATCGCTTTACAGGCAATAAATACTCGGGGAATCTACGTCTAAGTTATATAGATGAAATATCTTCTTCTGTTGACAAAGAAGAATTAAAATTCGAAACTAGTCATTCATATCGATTTAGTGATGCTTGGCGGGCTAATATAAATGCAAATTTTAAACGTTATCAAAAAGACACTTTACCGTGGATAACTGTTTTAAGCTATGATGGTACAATAAATTATACAGCTAAGTATTTGACAGGTACATTAAGATGGCAGCAAGAAGACAAGAGTCAAGAAGAAAAAACTACCTACAGTAAACTGTATCGACAGCCTGAAATCATTCTAAGAAGCCGCAATGTAAGAGTGGTTGATTGGCCACTTGTCCTTGAAGCTACAGTTGGTCATTATAAAGAAGAACCTAAAAAGATCGAATCAGACAAGCTTAGTTTTCGAGGAGTGTTAGGAAGAAAAACATTCCCTATTACTAAAGATTTAAGCTTTAATGTTTTAGGGGAAGGACAGGGCACAGTTTATGATCTACAATCTTTTGATCCTTATGTTCTTTCCTGGAGAAGTGTTTTGGGGTTGAGCTATTCGCCAACAAAAAACTGGCGCTTTGCTGGAGATTACACTAAACGAGATGTCTATGGGAATTCACCTTTTAGTTTTGATAAACTCTCTAATATACACTCCTTAGATTTTAGTATAAATAACACCATAGGGTTTGTAACTACTGAAACAAAGACTGGCTATGACATTATTAAATCTTCCTGGAAAAATTGGGACAATATTCATAGAATTAATTATAAGAAACTATCAGCTACATTAGAGCATTCTTATAAGTTAGTACCTTTTGAGCCAATTAAATTTGCCGGTAATATTAGAGTAGAGCCTACAGAAAATTTTTATTTACAAGGACGGCTAAATTATACAAAAGAGAACCAAGAGTGGAAATTAAAAGACCTAAATGGTAAAGGTGAACTTAAGTTTGGTGCTTACAACCTTAGCGGTGAAGCAACTTTTAGTCCCCAAAATAATAAATATACTACTCTTAAACTGACACTAGGCAAGGATTTGCATTGTAGAAGATTAGATTTTACTTATGACCACGTAAACAAAGCTGTTTGGTTAGAATTTAGAATTAACGCCATAGGTGACAAACCAACTAAAGTTAAAATGAGCGATAAAGGTGTGGAATTTACTAGTGACATGCTCTCGTCATTAAGTTCAGGGAATTAAAGGTAATATTCTTCAGAAAGGAAGGTGAGAAGGTGCCTAAAAGGATATCTATAATAACCTTAGTTATTGTTGCTGCTCTTCTTTTTTCTGGTTGCAAAAAAGAGGTGCCTTCTCAGGTAAAAAGGGAGCCTCTTCCAGAAGAATACCAGAAGGTTGTCGAAAAGATTAAAGTAGTGGAAAGAAAAGATGGCCAGCCTTCTTTTTCTCTAGAAGCAGGACAGCTAATAGAATTTAGAAACTATACAGAATTTCGTGATCTTTCAGAGGTCTCTGCTTTGCCATCACT
>DUTE01000124.1 GCA_012842235.1 Bacillota bacterium | reverse complement strand
GGGACAATAATTCTCCCCCGGAGATGACAAATAGTATTTTTAAACATCTAAGTACTAAACTTACTTCGAGTGGCTATGGTGTTTTAAGATTTGATGATCGAGGAATAGGTAAAAGTTCCGGAGATCATATGAAACAGGATTTTGAGACTCTAGTTGAAGATGCCGCCTTAGCAGTGGAGCTTTTGCAGAAACGACCTGATGTTTCTCAAATTGGTATCTTAGGACACAGCGAAGGGGGCATAATAGCACTTAAGCTCGCTGCAGATAACGACATTATCGATTTTTGTATTCTTCTTGCTACACCGTCTACTTCTTTAGACCAGATACTAAAAGAGCAATTAAAGGCCCAAATGGATCTAGAATATCTCTCTTCGCAAGAAAAAAAATATCTCGAAGAACTTTTAGTTCTTGTTGAAAATAGTCTTGATTTAGCCAAAAAAGGAGCAGACTTTACTCCTCTTGGTTTTACTGGAGCCTATCTCAGACAACATATGCAAACTGATCCCCTCAAATATGCTGAGTTAGTAACTTGTCCTATTTTAATTTTACAAGGTGAAGCTGATATTAAAGTCTTACCACACCATGCCTATAGTCTTAAAAGTGCCGCAACAAAATCTTCTTCTGTAGAAGTGATAACCTATCCCTATTTAACCCATTATTTTACTCCCTCTCCTCTAGATAATCCTGCTTTTGATCTCAATCAGGCCTTTAAAACCCCTGATAAGATCTATGACGATATTGTTAGCTGGCTTATAGCTCTAGAAACTAGAGAATGAATCAGACTTAAAGTAACTCTATACCAACTAAGAAGGTCATCTGCTTTTTTATCTATCTATAAAAGAGTCCTTTCAAGAATAAGTATTCTTCAAAAGGACTCTTCTTTTTATTTTAATTCAACTACGGTAGCTCCTATGCCACCTTCTCCTTGACCACCATCACGAAACTCCTTTACCTGAGGATGGGAAACTAAATAGTCTTGAATACCTTTTCTTAAGGCACCTGTTCCTTTGCCATGAATTATCCGAACTGAGTTTAGTCCTGATAAAAAAGCTGAGTCAAGATATTGATCTATTTCATTTACTGCTTCTTCAACTGTTTTTCCTATAACATTTAACTCTGTACTAATTGTCTCTTTAGAAGAACTGTAACGGGTAAACCGAACCTTCTTTTCAGGTTTTTTATTACTTATATCAAGATCTACTAAAGGGACTGACACTTTCATAATCCCCGCTTGGACGAGAGCTTTGTTGCCTTCAATCTCAAGAATTGTTGCCGGAAGATTAGAGTGTTTTAAAACCACTTCTTGTCCGATAGAAAATTCTTTCTGTGGTTTGAGGTCGCGACGTTTTTTCTCAGCCTCATCAAGCTCTTTTTTAAGACGGTTTTCTTTTTTTCCCATCTCTTTTCTAAGTTCTTGTGCTTTTTCTATGGATTGAGATTCGCGGATGTTAGCGATAAGATTTTCTATATTTTTTTTATTTTTCTCAATCTCTTCAAGTACTAAGAGATTATACTTTTGTATAAGCTCTTGCCTTTCTTTTTGTAACTCTAAATTAGCTTTTTCATACTTTTCTTTCAGCTCTTCTGCCTCAGATTTAAGTTTATAAGCTTCCTTTTTATATTCTTCACTTAGACGACGGTTTTCTTCTAGTCTTTCAATTAATACCCCTGCCTCTAGAGTCTCTGTACTAAGTTTAGAACGGGCAGAATCAACTACACTCTTTTCTAATCCCAATCTTTGGGCAATATTTAAAGCGTTACTTCTTCCTGGAATACCTATTAAAAGTTTATAAGTTGGACTTAATGTTTCTGGATCAAACTCCACAGAAGCGTTTTCTACACCTTCTGTAAGATAGGCATAAGACTTGAGATCTGAATAGTGAGTTGTTGCAACTGTCATTGCTTTTCTTTGGTGAAGTTCATCTAAAATAGCAATAGCAAGTGCAGCTCCTTCTTGAGGATCTGTACCAGCACCTAATTCGTCTAATAAAACTAAAGAGTCTGAATCTGCTTTTTTAAGAATAGAGATAATGTTGGTTAGATGAGAAGAAAATGTACTAAGACTCTGCTCAATACTTTGTTCATCACCAATATCAGCGTAGACATTTTTTCTAAAAGCAAGTTTAGACCCTTCAAGAGCAGGGATGTAAAGACCTGACTGAGCCATTAAAACCATAAGACCAATGGTTTTTAAGGTAACAGTCTTTCCACCTGTATTAGGGCCTGTTATAACAATAGTATTAAAATCTTTACCTAAGCGAAAATCAATAGGTACCACATCACCTTTTAGCAAGGGGTGCCTAGCCTGGGAAACATCAAAATAACCCTCACTAGACATATTCATAACTGGTTCTGTAGCCTTAAGGGATATTGCATATCTCGCTTTAGCAAAAGCAAAATCTAATCGTGCAAGGGTTTCTACATTCAGTAAAAGTTTATCTTTTTCTAAACCAACTTGGTTAGATAGTTCCTTTAATATCCGCCTGAGTTCTTCTTTTTCCCTCTCTTTAAGGACTCTTATATTATTATTTAGGTCAACTACCTGAGCAGGTTCTACAAATAGTGTAGCTCCACTTGCTGACTGATCATGGACAATACCAGGAACCAAAGCCCTACACTCCTGTTTTACAGGAATGACCATTCTGTCTCCTCGAAGGGTAATAATTGGGTCTTGGAGATACTTTCTTACTTCTTGAGATCTAATTAAACTATTTAGGCGATCCTCTAATCTAGCCGAGGCGATCTTTAATTCTTTGCGAATCTTTTCTAGTTCTAAAGAAGCACTATCTATGATTTCACCTTGGTCATCGAAGGTTTCGTCTATGGCTCGCGATAAATTCGGTAGCGGTGAAAGCCTAAAACCTAATTGCTCTAGCCAGGGATGACCACATCCTTCAAGATATTGACTCATCTTCAATGTTGCTCTTAAGGTGTCTGTTATATCTAAAAGTTCAGATCCTTCAAGAATAGAACCTTTTTGGGCACGTAAAATAGCATCTTTTACATCACGTATGCCTCCAAGTGGAGGCTCTTTAGCTAAATTTAACATGGAAAAAGCTTCTTTGGTTTCTCTTAATTCATGTGTTATCCTCATGGGATTGTCAAAAGGCCTTAGTTCTAAAACAAGATCTTTGCCCATAGAGGAAGTTGCAAACTTTGCTAATTCAACTTTAATCTTGTTGTATTCAAGAAGCTTTAGTGTCTTTTCATCCATAAAACCCTCTCCTATTCAACCCCCCGATAATAATGGCCTGTTGTAAAAGGCCTTGGAGTTGTCTTTGCAAGTTCTTCGTTTAAGGTCTCTATTTCGCGATTATTCTCTAGAGCTTCTTTGTATATTTCAATGGTTTCTCCTGGAGAAGTGTCATTTAGAGCAAACAATAATCTTAAAGAAGCATATCTCTTTAGATCTAGTGCTTCTTCAATGAGATTAAGATCCCTTGAATTAAAGATGTGGCTTCTACCTTCTTTATCACTTAATAGAGGAAACTCTATGCCTAATCGATCTTTGAGAAAATAATCTTCTTTTTGTGGAGTCTGTCAAAATTGC
>DUTE01000123.1 GCA_012842235.1 Bacillota bacterium | reverse complement strand
TTATAAACCGCGGTGTCGGGGGCGATTTTGCTACAGGACTATGGGATAGGAAACATCTTCTTGGACTTGAAAAAGATCCCCAAGCAATCTTTGTTATGATTGGTACTAATAATTTTATTTACAACAACCAACTCTTTTCTTATCTCTCTGATGTGGAAAAGTTTCTTCTCTACCTTAAAGAAAACGCACCTAACTCTAGGATCTTCTTACATTCTATCTGCCCTATGGCCAAGTCTGTTAATGTTTCTCCCCAAACCATTCAAGAGACTAACAAAGAATTAGAAAAACTTGCCCAAAACAATAATATTACCTATATCGATCTCTACAGTCTCTTTGCCGATGAAAATGGCTATATTAGATCGGAACTTACTGTAGATGGTGTCCATTTCACCCCTTTAGGCTACAAGATATGGACAGATAAAGTAAAAGAACTTCTGTAGTTGTATAAACTAAGATGGCTAAAGACCCCTTAAGTCTTTAGCCATCTTTTCTAATCGATAATTACTGTTAAACTCTCTTTTAAGGTTATTTTTTCTAGATCTAATCTTGTTTTATAGGCAAATAGGGAAACACCAGATTCATATGCTTGCTTAAGTGTTAGGGCAAATTCAAGATCAGTTTTTCTGTTTGCTTTAACAGCATTTGCATCATCACGTTGTACTACAAACAGAACCGCTGTATCAATTCCTTCTTTTTTTAATTCTATTAACTCCTTAAGATGCTTTGTACCTCTTTTGGTTGGTGCATCAGGAAACAATGCTAAAGAATCTTCAACTAAAGTTACCGATTTTACTTCAAGAAGGCAACTTGGTATATTCTTTTTCTTGCAAGTAGATCTATCTTCTTTTTTTGCTAAAGCAAAATCGAAACGGCTACTACCTACTTTATACTCTGGTTTGATCAGATCGTATTCTGCAAACTCATCTATTTTTCTCCCTTTTAATGCTTTATAGACAAGCTCATTTGGCAGTGTAGAGTTAAGAGAAACTAATGTATCGTTGCTTTGTACAAGCAACAACTGCCATTTGGTCTTTCTATTTTCACCTGATTTTGGTAATAGAAAAACTTGTGTGTTTGGGACAAGTAACTCTTTAAGTCTGCCTGGATCGGCTATATGTGCTAAGACTACGCCTGTATCAATCAGCACCTCTGCCAAAAATCTGTTAGGTCGCTTTAAAAACTTACCTGGTTTTAGCTCACTATCAAAAAAGACACTTGTCTTTTCTATATCTCTTGCTTGCTCCATTCTAACGCTCCTCTTAAGGCAATAATAAAACAACTTTTTATCATTGTATCAGAAACAATTATCTATTCCTAATTGTTGCTTCTAAAAAAGGAAATAGCCAGGAATATTCCTGGCTATTTATTGCTAAAGAGGTAAAATAACTTCCTTTTTCTTTTCTGAGGATACAGCAATAGCTTCGAGCATCTGAATGACTGTAGAACCTTGTCTAATTGGCGAAATGGGCTCTTTTTGGGCTACAACACATTCAAGATAATGATTAATTTCGTCTTGGAACCAATCGTTATTATGATAGGTCAATTTTGCTTCCATTAATACATCATTTTTTTCAGTATAGAAAGCTGCTGGTGATAAAGAGATACCACCCTTATCCCCGAAGATATCTACATGTAAGCCATCATCTCCAGGACCATTTACTGCCCAGCCAACCTCAAAGTTCATGGAGATATCGTCCTCAAATCTGATAAAAGCTGCAGCAAAGTCATCTACATCAAAGATACTTTGATCTTGGTTATATGGATGGCTAGAACGCCACCGGTTTAGTGTCAATGTATTATAAGCACCAACACTTGTTATGGTATGCCCACTTACTGTTTTAGGTGTAGGGGTTCCTGCTAGATACCAAGCAAGATCTAACAGATGCACACCAATATCAAACAGACATCCCCCACCTGCATAAGCTTTGTCTGTAAACCAGCCAAGAGGAGAACCTCTTCTTGATACAAGTTTTGCACGCACATGATGAATCTTTCCTAGATCACCGCTATCAATTAAGGCTTTAAGAACTTTTACATCGTTTCTATAACGATGTGTCATACCAACCATTCCCACTTTACCATGTTTCTTAACAGCCTCTGTTAACTTTACTGTTTCTTTATAGTTTACCCCTAAAGGTTTTTCAACTAAAATATTTAGATCCTTCTCAAGAGCTAGTAAAGCAAGCTCAACATGGTTTTTTGGAAAGCTACATACACTTACAGCATCTAATTTTTCTTTGTCTAATAGTTCTTGTGCCGATAAATATCTTTTAGCGATATTATACTTATTCCCTATCTCCTGAAGTCTCACATTATTTGAATCAGCAATTGCAACAATCTCAGCTTGAGGATTATTCAAGTATGCTCTTATGTGTGACTCACTTATTGTTCCTGTCCCTAGGATACCAATTTTAATCTTCTCCATCTAGAATCCCCTCCTGGAAAACGTTTTCAATGCCCCAAAACCCTTTCGGCGATGTCTTTTGGCAAAGTCTTTTGGCAAAGTTATGTATTTCTTCGTCAATATTTTAGGTCTTCCTGCCACAACAACTGTTTTGTTTTAAATAATTGATCTCTTAGCAAAGAGATCTTTATTGCATTACTTCTACAAGTAATTCTAGACAGAAAAGTGATAATATATTAATATAACCATACCCCTATGGGGTATTTTTTATGGGAAGGTGTTGTTTATGAAAAAAGCTATTGTCAACGAAGATATCTGTGATGGTTCTCCATTTTGCCCTTCAGCTAGAAGTTGCCCTAAGAAGGCTTTCAATAAGGAACATTTTAGGAAAAATGGTACTTGGAGTATTATTACTGATGAATGTATCGGTTGTGGAATCTGTATCGGCTATTGCCCTCAAAAAGCAGTTTCTCTGATTATAACTAACCTTTATTCTACTTAATCACAAAAACTATTTTTGACTTTTGTATAAGGAAAAAGCCTGTAACAAAAGTTACAGGCTTTTTTGGGTTTAGTATATAAAAAGAATGAGTAAGTATTTGTCTAAGGGATTTTAGAGTAAAGGTTCATGAACTAGGCTTTAATTTGTTAATAGTTCAGCCTCGTCTCTTTGATACTCTATCTCCTGAATTATTTTCTTTAGTTCGTCTTTATGAGTACGTTTAACAACTATAAGATCTGGTACAACTTTCTTTAATCTTTGAATCTTGTTTGCTGTATAAGATGTCCCATCATTAATAAGGACTAGATTAGTAAAACTATATTCAGACGGAGTTTTTAGTTGTGATAAGAAAGGATCTGGCTCGGGCAGAATTTCAAATTCTCTATGATTTAATATCCAAAAAAGCTCATCATATTCCCTGCTTTTCATAGACAGACCATCGATTATTAAATCTTGGTCACAACCTTTGGATATTTGAGCCTTAAAATTATCTAGATGAGGAATGCGTAGATTTGTCATTGGTGAAACCATATCAACAACTTGGGCTGCTAGGTTTATATCTTTAGTAAGCAAAAATAATAATGGTTCCTCTTTATCTCTGCTTTGTCTAGCTAAAAGAGCCTTAGCATAACTTTGATTTTTCGCTAGTGAATCTCTTTTGGCTATGTGACTAATAGTTAAGAGATCGGCACTTTCAAGTTTTTCTTGGCTGGCAAATAATATCTGCAATACTCTCGTGAGATATTGGCCAGAATACTCAGAAATTGACTGAGACAGCTCCTTAACAATCTCTTGAGCTATTTGAGAAGAACTCTTTAAGACAGCAGTTTCTAAAGCTAGCAAAAGCTCATCTATTTCATTGCTTTTGCCTAAACGAACTAGATCAATCAGTTCATCTACCAAGCTAAAACTGGTCATGTTAAAGCCTCCTCATTTTTTATTTTTCTTACTAATTCCTACACTTATACCTCTCTATACCTTGTAGCTATGCACTTAAGAAAAACACTCTCATGATACTGTATACATTATACCACTTTTCGTCTATAGCGTCTAACTTTATAGAAGAAAAAGGAGCAGGTTTCCCTGCTCTTTAAGGACTAATATTCGTAATTCCTAAGTTTACCTGTCTTAGTTTCAATTCACTTAACGTGTATAAAGGTGGCAGGCACATAGATGCCCTTCTTTTACCTCTGTAAATTCAGGCTTTAGCTTATCACATTGTTCTAGACGATACTGGCACCTAGGATGAAATGGGCAGCCTGAAGGAGGGTTAATCGGGCTTGGTGGTTCACCTTCAAGCTTTATCTTGTCTAGTTTCCGTTTTTGCGGATTCCAACTTGGAATTGCTGACATCAGGGCTTGTGTATAGGGATGAGCTGAACTGTCAAAAAGCTCAGTCGAAGGTGCAGACTCTACTATATTTCCTAAATACATCACTATAATTCTATCACTCATATGATAAACCACATCAAGATTATGAGAGATAAAGATAAATGCCATATTTGTCTCTTGTTGTATCTCTTTGAGCAAATTAATAATTTGACTTTGAACTGAAACATCTAGGGCTGAAGTTGGTTCATCACAGATTAAGAGTCGAGGACTCACTGAAATAGAACGGGCTATAGCGATTCTTTGTCTTTGACCCCCGGAAAACTCGTGGGGATATCTTCTAGCATATTCTGGGTGGAGACCAACTTTAGCCAATAGCTCGCGAATGAATTCGTCGCGAGATTTTTTCTCATCTTTAGTAAAAAGTTCGTGAGTTTCAATGGGTTCAAGTACTATATCTCTTATTGTCATTCTTGGATCTAGGGAATCATAAGGGTTTTGAAATATCATCTGAATGTCTTTTCTAAAAGTAGATTTAACATTTTTATCAAGGGTCTTAGAGATATCATGGGTTTGTCCTGAAGGATCGTAATAGGTGATTTTTCCAGAAGTAGGTTCGTAAATCTTTACTAGGGTTCTTCCTAAAGTGCTTTTGCCACAACCAGATTCACCAACAACGCCTATAGTCTCTCCTTCACTTATCTCGAAATCGACCTTTTCTAAAGCCTTTACATAACCTGTTACCTGTAAAAACACCCCTGATCTAATAGGGAAGTATTTTTTAAGATCCTTGGTTGTTAGTATCTTCACTCTTATCACTCCCCTCAAATAGCCAGCAGGAAACTATGTGGTTTTGGTTAGGATGAAATTCAGGGGGTGTCATTTCTTGACATTTTACCATAGCATTTGGGCACCTTGGACTGAACCTACACCCTGTTGAGAATTGATCAGCCCTAGGAACATATCCCTTAATATATGGTAAATCCTTACCCTTATACTCCCGTTTCACACGCGATCTCAATAGACCTGAAGTATACGGATGAAGAGGAGATTCAAATAACTCTACAACCGATGCCTTTTCTACAATCTTGCCAGCATACATAACATGTACTCGATCGGCAATCTCAGCAACAGTACCTAGATCATGAGTAATAAATAGCATTGAACCATTATAGCTACTCTGAAGCTCCTGCATTAAATTAAGAACCTGTGATTGAATAGTAACATCAAGAGCTGTTGTAGGTTCATCAGCAATAATAATCTCCGGGCCTGTTATAAGTGCCATAGCTATCATAATTCTTTGAAGCATACCCCCACTCATTTCATGGGGATACTCATTATAACGTTTCTCTGGCTCAGGTATGTGAACTAACTTTAATGTCTCTATTATTCTTTTTTTTGCTTCTTCTTCTTTTAATGGAAGATGGGCTTTAGAAACTTCCATAAGTTGTTGGCCAATAGTATAAAGAGGATCAAAAGAACTCATTGGCTCTTGAAAGATCATACTAATCTTCATACCTCTTATTTTTCGGTATTCTTCTTCCAAGAGGCCTATTAGCTCTTTGCCAGCAAAATTTATGCTTCCCTCTACCATTGCCGGTGGTACTTTTACAAGCCCTAAAATAGACTGGGCAGTGACACTTTTACCACAGCCTGACTCACCAACCATAGCCAGAATTTCTCCTCTGTTAAGATGAAAACTGACATCATCTACAGCTTTAATAACCCCACGAGGTGTAGGGAAATATGTCTTTAAGTTCGTAACAGTAAGAATACATTTTGAAGCTCTCTTTTAACTTTGTCGGTGA
>DUTE01000122.1 GCA_012842235.1 Bacillota bacterium | reverse complement strand
TTGGAGAGCTATGCCTCACACCCCATGATTGATTTCTCGCTCTTGAGCTTTTGGTGTATCAGCGGTAACAACAGTAACTTGATGCCCTCTTTTAATAAGCGCCTCTGACAAACCTTCTACATGGCGCCCGAGCCCACCAACAATCTTGGGAGGATATTCCCAGCTGACCATTAGTATTCTCAATGGTTTCACCTGCTTTGCTTTTTTGGCATTGAATAAGAGAAAAACCCCCATTTTTTTATGTTGCCTTTTTTAGTATGCTCTCTTCGAGAAAGCTTTAGACCCCAATTGATGTAAAAACCTCTCCATTTGAGAAAAAAAACCAAACCAAAAAAGAAAGCAATAGCTAAAACCCACCAAAAAATTGGTGTTTGTCTTTTGCTAGAGTGTAGAAAGATCAAGACTCCTGTTTCTAACTGTTTCTTTTGTCCTGTACCACCAAAAGATGTGGCTAAAATATCAACTATCGGCCACTTTTGCTCTCCACCAAACTCCCATTGGCTGCCTGAAGGGATAACTTCTCTAAAAAAATCTTTGCCAAATGGGTCGTAACCACCACATACAACTATATACTCCCAGGTTTTTTGGGGTTGTTTCAATTTCTCTAGAGGAATAAAAGCACGAATAGTCTTGTTGTTTAGCATAGTTGCCGTAAGATCAGCTAGTTCATCACCATTAAAATTCGTTAAAGAACTTAGTGACCAGGGAGCAATTCTTATAACATATTCATATGTTTTGTCAAAACGAAGATCAAGTGGCTTATAGTAATCGGCTCCTAACTCTTCTGTATTAATAAAAACAAGCACATGTTGGTGAAAGAAACCTTCAGGAGCTTTCCAAGGGTTGGTAATCTGGCTAAAACTTACATCCATCAATAAATACTCCTCTGTCTCAGTAACCTTAAAACTAATAAGATCAAATAGATCCCTAAAAGGTGCAAAAGCCTGATGAGTAGGGTAAGTTAGTTTACCATTGCCATAGTCATCACCACTTGGGTCATACATTTCAAATAATACAGTTTCTGCTTGAACACCTAAGGTTAAAAAAAAGAGTAAAAGCCAAATACAGATCATCTTTTCACCCCCAAAAAAAAGACACAGCACAACTTTTTAGTTGCACTGTGTCTTTATGCTTTTTTTCTTTATTTTATGCGTGTTAAGATTGCTATTTGCTGTTTTGGTAAATCTTTAGCGGCAAATTTTCAAGTCTAAACGTCTTTTGTTTCGTTGAAGGGCTAGTTTTACAAGTTGAGATACTAATTTACCGTAGCTTAACCCACTTGCTTCCCAAAGTTTGGGATACATGCTAATCTGAGTAAATCCAGGCATCGTATTTATCTCATTAACATAGATTTTTCCGGTTTTTCTATCAATTAAAAAATCTACCCGTGAAAGACCTTCAGCCCCTACTGCTCTAAAAGCTCTGATAGAATATTCCTGAATTTTTTTAGTATCAGAATCAGACAATGCCGCAGGAATTATTAACTTAGAGGCTTGAGACTGATATTTTGATTCATAAGTATAAAATTCAGCATCAGGAACAATCTCTCCTGGCAAAGACGCTTTAGGTTCAAGACCTAAAACACTACACTCGATCTCTCTAGGCTCATTAATTGCTTCTTCAACTACAACCCTAGTATCAAACTTGAATGCTTCAGTAAGGGCAAATTCTAGTTCCTTTCGATTCCTAGCTTTATTTATACCTACAGAAGAGCCAAGATTTGCTGGTTTAACAAAACAGGGATAACCGATCTCTTGTTCGATTAATTTAATATCGGCCCAAACGACAAGGATAGTTTTGGGGACTGGCAAATTTGCATCACGAAATAGAGCTTTCATTACAGCTTTATCCATACCTGCAGCTGAACCTAAAACTCCTGAACCTACGTAAGGAAGAGCAGCAAGCTCAAGTAAGCCTTGTATAGTTCCATCCTCACCTTTAGGACCATGAAGAACTGGAAAAACCACATCGATAGGTATTTCTTTGCACTCTTCTATAAGCCATAAACCTTTTGAAGGCTTAGGCAAGATTGTTACTTCTCTGCCATCTTCTAATCTCCAAATACCATCTAAGGATATAGTGACAACAACTGTCTCATAACCTTCTTCTTTTAGTGCTTGAGCAATAGAGTTGCCAGAGATAAGAGAGACTTCATGCTCTCCTGATTGGCCCCCCATTAAAACTGCTATCTTCATTTTCTGCGGCTTTTGCCTTTACCCCTTTCTGCTCATTACCTTTGCCTAAACTTAACCTTAAACCTTATCTTCTCTAAATAGTATATGAAGGCCAGGACTTTTTGAGACTTCCAAAGGTCCTGGCTCCTAGCGTAAACACATAAGAATATGAAAAACTAAACTTTATATATTTGGAGTAAGTTCGTTGATCCTGGAATATCAGTCTTTACTCCTGCAGTAATAGCCACAAGATCGCCTTCACGGATTATCCCGCTAGCTCTAGCAGCTTCGATACTTACATCTATCATACTGTCGATATCGGCAGTTTTAGGCACCAAAAGAGATTTAACTCCCCATACAAGACTAAGCTTTCTCATAACTTTATCTGAAGGTGTTGCCGCAAGAACAAGTGCTTTGGGACGAAATTTAGCAACTTTCTTAGCTGTTGAACCAGATTGTGTGGAAGTGACAATTGCTGAAAGACCTAGTTCGTTAGCTGATTGAACTGTCGCTCTACTTATCGCATCTGCTACTGAAGTTCCTGTGTTATTACAACCTCTACTATCGATAGAGATTGATTGCTCAATTACCATAGCAGTTTTGTTCATCACTTTTACTGCATCTACAGGGTATTCACCTACTGCTGTCTCTCCAGAGAGCATTATAGCATCAGTTCCATCTAAAATAGCATGGGCTACGTCTGTTACTTCAGCTCTAGTAGGTCTAGGGCTTTTTTTCATCGATTCGAGCATCTGTGTTGCTGTAATAACAGGCTTTCCTGCTGCATTACATTTTTCAATAATCTCTCTTTGAACAATTGGCACGGTCTCTGCAGGTATCTCTACACCAAGATCCCCTCTTGCAACCATTACCGCATCTGCTTCAGCAATAATTTCATCGAGATGCTCTATAGCTTCTTGGCTTTCAATTTTAGCTATTAGGTCGATATCAGAATCGTATTGAGCAACAATCTCACGGACCTGTTTAATGTGTTCAGCACGACGAACAAAACTTATAGCAAGATAATCTACTTCAGCTTTAACTGCAAACTCAATATCTTTAAGATCTTTATCAGTAATTGCCGGAAGATCAACAGATACTCTAGGTAAAGACACACCTTTTTTCTGGGTCAGTTCCCCGCCTACTTCTACAGAACACACAAGATCGTTGTCTTTTACTTCCACAACTCTAAGCTCTAAAAGTCCGTCATCTAAGAATATAGTATTACCAATACCTACATCCCTAATCAAATGGGGATAGTTAATGGTAAAGCGTCTAGCATTACCGGCGATTGGTTCTGGTGTGATGTTGACAAGACTGCCTTTTGCAAGATAGATTCTTTCTGACTCTAATTCACCTACACGTATTTTAGGGCCTTGTAAGTCTGTCATAATAGCAATAGGTTTTCCAGTTCTAGCAGCTGCATTTCTAAGATTCTCTATTCTTTTTGCATAGATCTCGGCACTGCCGTGGGAAAAGTTAATCCTTGCTACATCCATGCCAGCTTTAATAAGCTCTATTTGCATCTCTGTAGAAGCAGAAGCCGGTCCAATTGTACATACTATCTTGGTCTTGCGCACCGAGAGCACCTCCTATACACTTGCCAACATTTTGGCCAATTCCAAATAATCTTGATTAACTATTTTTTTCTGGTTTAAAGCATATTCTAAATCCACACGCACAACTTTGCCATCCTGAATAGCAACCATTTTACCTGTGTCGTTTTCATATAAAGCCTTAGCTGCTTCAGCTCCTAGGCGACTAGCTAATAACCTATCTTGGGCATATTCAACGTGGTGG
>DUTE01000121.1 GCA_012842235.1 Bacillota bacterium | reverse complement strand
TAACTCTTCTAGATGCTCAGCCTCCAACTAGAAAAGGCACAGTTTGAACTGAAGTTAGAAAAAGAAAAATTAGAGATACTAAAAGAGGATCTTCGCCAAGAACAACTTAAAGTAGAAACATTAAAAGCACGACTTTGGCCATTACAAAGTGGCTCAGAAAATTGTTCTTTGCAGATAGAAAAGATCCTAAAAGAGTTATCAGAAACCAAAGACAGAGTAGAAATTTTACAGAATAATAAGGCTGTTCTTGACAGCCAAAAAGAAAATTTGTTATTAGAAGAAAAAGCCATAAGAGAAAACTTGCAAGCTTTAAGTACTAAGGAATGGACAGATGAAGACAGGCTAAGAGATGGATATCAAAGGCTAAAAGACCAGGAGACTAGTGCAAAAGAGAGGGTAAGCTTTGCTGAGAAAGAAAAAGAAGATCACCTAGAGGATCTAAAAGGACTTATGGAAGAACATAGGCAGATGAAAGGTGAATTAGTAACTCTTTTTCTAAATGAAATTATAGATCGACAAAATATTTTAATGGTTGAAAAAACACAAATAACAACCCTATTCAAAAGTGATTCTTTAAGGAAAACTCTTTCTTTGGCTAGGGATAAAAGAGCAGAAACTTTAGTTGTTTTAGAGCAACTAGAAGATGAGATAAAAAGAACTCGGCCAATGATTACTTTGGCAGAAAACAATCTACGAGATGCTTCTACAGTACTTGCACGATTAGAGGGACAACTTGAAACTCTTAAAGAAAAAGCCGAAGAGATGGCAATAGTTTTAGAGAATTTAGATGAAAGTGTATCCTTGCCTAAGGCAGAGCGTGTTAAATTAAGCCAGAGGTGCAAGCATCTAGAGAGAGAAGTTGCTAAACTAGGACATGTTAATATTGGTGCTATAGAAGAATACAAAGAGGTTTCAGAACGTTATAGCTTTTTAGAAACACAGATAAACGATCTAATCGAGGCCAAAGAAGACCTAATGCAAGTTCTTGCAAAGCTTGATAAGATAAGTCGAGAACGTTTTATGGAAGCTTTTTTAGAGATTAAAGCTGAATTTGAAAGGTTATTTAAGGAACTTTTTCAAGGAGGAGAAGCCACTTTAGTACTAGAAGAAGGCGATATTCTCGAAGCAGGTGTTGAGATTAAAGCTCAACCTCCTGGCAAAAAGCTACAAAGTATAGCTCTTTTAAGTGGAGGAGAAAAAGCACTCACAGCTATAGCCTTAATCTTTGCTGTTATTTGTGTTCGTCGGGTACCCTTTTATCTTTTTGATGAGATTGATGCTCCTTTAGATGAGGCAAATCTTGAGCGTTATGTGGAATTAGTTAAAGAAAAAGCCAAGGGTTCGCAGATAATTCTTATTACACATAGAAGGCGTAGCATGGAGGCTGCTAATCTACTCTATGGAGTGACAATGGAAGAAAAAGGTGTCAGCAAAATTATCTCTCTTCGTCTTGAGGATGAAGAGGCAGCAGCAGTTATTGAAGACTAAGTAAAAGTAAAGGTAAGAGGTGGATGTAATGGGCTTTTTTAACAAACTTGTATCTGGACTAACAAAAACAAGGGACAACCTTGTTAATCAAATAAAAAGCGTTCTAAGCGGAAAAAAGATCTCTGAGGAGCTTTTTGAAGAGTTAGAGGAGATTTTAATTGTTGCTGATGTTGGTGTAGCAAGTACTATGGAGATAATGGATAATGTTCGAGAACGTTGCAAAACAGAAAAGGCCAAAGATGGCGAAGATGTAGAAAAGATTCTTAAAGAAGAGATTAGAGATCTCCTTGGTGATAAAGAAGAGTTAGTACCGCCCAATACTAAGCCCTGGGTGATTATGGTAGTTGGTGTAAATGGTGTAGGTAAAACCACCACTATCGGTAAGTTAGCAGCTAAATTCAGTAATGAAGGAAAAAAAGTGGTCCTTGCAGCAGGAGATACATTTAGAGCTGCAGCAGCAGAACAATTAGAGATTTGGGCAAAAAGAGCAGATGCACAACTTATTTCCCAAAAAGAAGGCTCAGATCCAGCTGCTGTAGCTTATGATGCAATTCAAGCTGCCAAAAGCCGTAAGGCCGATGTATTAATAATTGATACAGCAGGAAGACTCCATACAAAAAGTAATCTGATGGATGAATTAAAAAAGATGTACCGGGTAGTTAATCGAGAAATGCCCGATGCTCCTCACGACGTTCTTTTAGTTATTGATGCAACTACAGGTCAAAATGGATTAAGCCAAGCAAAAGTTTTTAAAGAGGCTACAGAAGTAAATGGCATAGCTCTTACCAAACTAGATGGAACTGCTAAAGGCGGTATTGTAGTTGCCATAAAGAGTGAACTAGGTATCCCTGTAAAGCTAATTGGTGTTGGTGAAGGTATAGATGATTTACAAACCTTTGATCCAGATCAGTTTATTGATGCTCTTTTTGGCGAATAGTGGTGTCAAGTAAAAAGGCTTGACAGAGGTATTATCTTCTTTTATACTACTTAGGGAGGGAGATGCCCATGGAAATTGTAAAAACTGTCCGTATGGGCCTTCTCCATGATTTTTACGGTCCACTTTTAACTCCAAAACAAAGAAGTTGTATCCAGCTTTACTACGAAGCCGATCTCTCACTAGCTGAAACTGCTGAAAAATTCGGTAGCAGCAGGCAAGCTGTATACGATCTCCTTAAGCGTACAGAGAAAATACTTGAGGAGTACGAAAGCAAGCTGGGGCTTTTAAAAAAATATGAAGAGAGACAAAAACGCTATACCATGATTCTAGAGGCTGCCAAAGGCACCTCTAAAGGAGAAGAAATCCAGGCTTTAGTAGCTGAACTGGAAAGGATTGAGACAGCTGATGTTTGAAAATCTAGCTGAAAAGCTTCAAAATACTTTTGCCAATCTCAAACGCCGTGGTAAGTTAACAGAGAAAGATGTAGATTTAGCCTTAAAAGAAGTACGTCTAGCTCTTTTAGAGGCAGATGTTAACTACAAAGTTGTTAAGAAATTTACAGAGAGAGTCAGAGAGAGGGCTATTGGTGAAGAGGTTTTAAAAAGCCTTACACCTGCTCAGCAAGTTGTTAAGATTGTTTACGACGAACTCACTATTCTTATGGGAGGAACCACAGCCCAACTAAATCTTTCTCATAGCCCATCGGTAATCATGCTTGTAGGTTTACAAGGTGCAGGTAAAACAACAACTGCAGGTAAACTTGCTAAAAACATTAAAGAAAGAGGTAGGCGACCTCTTCTTGTAGCCTGTGATATCTATCGTCCTGCAGCTATAAAACAACTCCAGGTTGTAGGAGGACAAGTCGAGGTAGAGGTCTTTAGCCAAGAGAACCAAAAACCTGTGGGGATTGCGGATGCAGCACTTAAGTATGCAAACAAAAACGGTTTTGATGTTGTCATTATAGATACTGCAGGTCGTTTGCATATCGATGAAGAGCTTATGCAAGAACTTATAGATATTAAGAGTGCTGTAGAACCTCAAGAGATACTTTTTATTGCCGATGCTATGACAGGCCAAGACGCTGTTAATGTGGCAGATAGTTTCAATAAAAATCTTGAGATCTCTGGTGTGGTTCTTACCAAGATGGATGGCGATGCTCGAGGCGGTGCTGCACTTTCTATTCGAGAAGTTGTTGGCAAGCCGATTAAGTTTGTCTCCTTTGGTGAAAAACTTGATTCCTTAGAGCCATTTCATCCAGATCGTATGGCATCGAGAATCTTAGGTATGGGTGATTTAAATACTATTTTAGAAAAAGCCCAAAAGGCCATAGACGAAAAAGAAGCAGCTGCTATGGTTCAAAAGATAACCACTGACGATTTTAACCTAGAAGATTTTTATGAGCAGATGCAACAGATGAAAAAAATGGGACCGCTAGATCAGCTCTTAGGTATGGTTCCAGGCATGAACAAATTAAAAGGTCAGGCTAATTTTGAAACTGCAGAAAAAGAGATGAAACAGATTGAAGCTATCATAAATTCAATGACTCCCAATGAAAGAAGAAAACCTGCAATTATTGACGCCTCAAGGAAAAAACGTATTGCTAATGGAGCAGGCGTCAGGGTTCAGGATGTAAATAAATTACTCAAGCAGTTTAACGAGACCAAAAAGCTAATGAGGCAATTTGGTGGCTTAGGTGGAAAAGGCAAACGTAAAATGGGTATGCCATTTTTTAATTAATTTGAGGAGGTGAAAGAGAATGAGTGTAAAAATTCGCTTGCGTCGTATGGGTAAGAAAAAACAACCATATTATCGTCTAGTAGTGGCCGATTCGCGTTCTCCAAGAGACGGTCGCTTTATTGATATTATAGGTTCATATAACCCGCTGACACAGCCAGCTGAGGTTAAAATTGACGAAGAAAAGGCTCTAGAATGGCTCAGTAAAGGAGCTCAACCATCACAGACAGCAAAAAGGCTTCTGTCTCAGGCTGGAATTATCGCCAAACATGCTGCCTCGAAAAATGCTGCAGCAGATGGTACTGAAGCCTAAATTAAGGAGGCCTGTAAGCAATGAAAGAACTTGTGGAAGTTCTTGCAAAAAATCTTGTAGATAATCCAGATCAAGTCTCTGTAACAGAAAGAATTGACGGTGATAATATCACCTTTGAGTTAAATGTTGCAGAAAGTGATATGGGAAAGGTTATTGGTAAACAAGGAAGAATTGCCAAAGCCATGCGTACACTGCTCAAGGCCGCAGCTAACAAAGATAAGAAGAGAGTAAGATTGGAGATTGTCTAAGAAGCAGGAGCCTTTGTAAGCTCCTGTTTTTTTGGAGGTCGATAGATCTATATGAAGCTTTATACCATTGGCCAAGTAGTGGGTGCAAGAGGTATAAAAGGAGAAATCAAAATCTATCCCCATACAAGTTTTCCTGAAAGATTTGCTCAAATGTCAAAGGTTCTTATAGGCAAAGAAGAGAGCGAAGAGAGTTTGGAAAAGTATGTCATTGAAGCTCAAAGAGTTCATAAAGACATGATCATTCTCAAGCTTTTAGGAATAGATACCCGAAATGATGCTGAAGGACTTGTTGGCAAAAAGCTATTCGTTACAAGAGAAGAGCTGTATCAACTACCAGAGGATCATTACTATATCTTTGATCTTATTGGCTTAAAGGTAGAAGATAAAAAATGGGGTCTTTTAGGTAATATTAAAGAGGTGATAGAGGGAGCTCAAGATCTATTTGTTGTCACTCCTTCGTCAGATTCTCCTGCAAAAACAGAGTTTATGATCCCTGCAGTAAAAGATTTGGTGCTTTCAATCGATCTAATAAAAGGTGTGGCTGTAGTAGATTTACCAGAAGGTTTGTGGGAAGAATGAGAATTGATATCATTACCTTATTTCCTAAGATGTTTGAACCTGTCTTTTCTTTAAGTATATTAGGACGGGCAAGACGTCAAGGAAGTTTGCAGATAGTGGTACACAATCTAAGGGACTATACTTATGATAGACATCGTACCGTAGATGATACTCCATATGGTGGAGGTTCGGGAATGGTCTTAAAACCAGAACCTCTCTATGATGCAGTTGAGGCAGTAAAGTCAATTGATTTTACTTTTCAAAGGGAAGCATTACGTGAAGTTGTTTTTCTAACTCCACAGGGAAAACCATTTAAACAAGATACAGCTAACGAACTAACTAAGCTTGATCAGCTTATACTTGTTTGTGGCCACTATGAGGGCTTTGATGAAAGAGCTAGAGAGCTTCTTGCAGATCGCGAGATCTCCATTGGCGATTTTGTCCTAACAGGTGGAGAGATTCCTGCCATGGCAGTAACAGATGCTGTTTCAAGGTTACTTCCAGGTGTTTTAGGAGATGAATATTCTGCCTACGAAGAGTCTTTCAGCGAGGATCTGCTAGAGTATCCTCAGTATACGCGTCCTCGGGTTTTTCGAGGCCTAGAGGTGCCAGAAATTTTGCTAAGTGGTAATCACAAAGAAATAGCTAAATGGCGTAAAAAGCAGTCTATAAAAAGAACTACCGAGAGAAGACCAGATTTGCTGAAATAACTTGCTACAAAAATAAGAAAATGCTATAATTATGAGCGTTAGTGCGGATGGTCCGCTGTCGAAGACGACATGAACATCCTAAGGAGAGGGGGTACCACAATGGACCTTATTAAAGTAGTAGAACAACAATACGCAAAGACCGATATTCCCGAGTTTCGCCCTGGTGATACAGTAAGAGTAGATTATAAGGTAGTTGAAGGCGGCAAAGAGCGTATCCAGGCTTTTCAGGGGGTCGTCATAAAGCGTCAAGGCAGTGGCATCAGAGAGACCTTCACTGTACGCAAGATCTCCAATGGGGTCGGTGTAGAAAGGACTTTCCCTGTACACAGCCCAAAAGTTGCCCATATTGAGATGTTACGCAAAGGTAGAGTACGTCGTGCTAAGCTATACTATCTGCGTGAGCGTCAGGGTAGAGCTGCAAGAATCAGAGAGCGTGTTTAAAAGTGAAGGGACTGCCAAAACAGTCCCTTTTTTTATGCTTAATTGGAAATAAATTATCGCTGAAATCATTTGTTGAAAAAAAGCAGGGAGGTGGGGAAATGCTCCCAGAATTTACAGTGCATTGGTTTCCTGGACATATGCAAAAAGCAAAACGGGAAATGAAAGAAAATCTTAGCTTGGTCGATCTTATTATCGAAGTTAGAGATGCAAGAGCTCCTTTAGCAAGTGCAAATCCAGCCCTTGTTACTTTTGGCGAGCACAAAGAGAGAATTGTTATCTTAAACAAAGCAGACCTTGCTGATCAAGATGTCCTTAAGATATGGCAGTCTAATTTCCCAGAGTTTATGATCTTTTCAGGGAAAAGTAGACAGGATGTTAATCGATTGAAAAGAGAGTTAGATCTTTACGGCCAAAAAATTAAAGATGATTGGCAAGCAAGAAGAAAGGGTTTAAGGCCTTTTAGATCAATTGTCCTTGGCATGCCAAATGTTGGCAAGTCAACAATAATAAATGCTTTGTCTAACTCGTCGAAGGCTAAAACAGGACAAAAACCTGGTGTTACCCGTGGCAAGCAGTGGATTACTCTCTCTAATGGTTGGCAACTCCTAGATACACCTGGTGTTATGATGCCTGAGGAGATAAAAGGTGAATCTGGACTTTTTTTAGCCTTAATAAACGCGATTGACGAAAAACTTTACGATCATGAACTAGCGGCACTCCACTTTGTGCAATGGCTTATGGATAATGAACCTTTGGTTTTGGAAGATCGTTATAAAATAAAGCTTTTAGATGATCCTTACCAAAATCTCATCGAGATTGGCAAAAAAAGAGGTTGTCTTAGAAGTGGTGGTCGAGTTGACACTTCTCAAGCAGCGTTAATACTCTTGAAAGACTTTAGAGATGGTGGTCTTGGATGCCTGTCTCTTGAAAGGCCAGAATAAAAGGGGATATAGGAATGAACATTGAAGAAGATATCTCTAAAATAGATGAGATGAATCTCTCTGAGATTAAAGAACTCCTCGATATATTAGCAAAAAAAGGTCAATTTCCCGATAAACTAATCTACATTTTAGGTAAAGATAACCGCGTTGGTTGTCAAAGACTGTTAAAAACGTATTTAAAGCAAAAAAGGTCTTTAGACCTAAAACTGGAAAAATTAGAGGATATGATAGAATTTGATCGAAATTTTCAAATACAGGTTGCTGGAATAGATGAGGCAGGTAGAGGACCCCTTGCCGGGCCTGTTGTTGCAGCTGCAGTAGTATTAGATTTTGAGAATCTCGATTGGGCTTTAGGTATAAACGATTCTAAGCAACTAAAGCGTGAAGAACGCCAATTTTTTTATGATCTTATTTTGGAAAAAGCAAAATATGTGGGCGTAGGAATGGCTGATGTTGCTCTTATCGATGAGATTAATATTAGAAATGCAACCCATAAAGCTATGGAAGAGGCAGTGTCAAACATAGTTGGTATCTCAGCAAAGGATCTATATTTGTTAGTTGATGGATTAGAAGTACCAATATTAGGAGAAAGACACTGTCCTATCGTTCAGGGTGATGCTAAGTCGCTCTCTATTGCAGCTGCATCTATTGTTGCCAAAGAAAAAAGAGACTCTTTGATGGAAGAGTTAGATAGATTCTACCCTGGATATGGTTTTAGTAAGCATAAGGGATATGGTACTAAAGAACACATTCGAGCCTTAGCAAAGCTAGGTCCATCGCCAGTTCACAGGCGAAGCTTTTTGACAAACTTCTCCTTTAAACAGGGCAGTCTATTTTAACTTCTATCTAGCTCGAGGAGGCAAAAAGAAGTGCGCCTAGTAGGAGTTAATCAATTGATAGAAGGAATGGTATTAGCAGAGGATGTATTAGACTATAGTGGCAGAATTCTTCTTTTAAAGGGCGTAACTTTACGAAAGAGCATTATTAATAGGCTTAAAAAAAGAGGCATCTATGCAGTACATATAGTAGAAAAAGATCGAATAGGGACAGAACTGTCCTTAAGTAGGGAAGATGCTATGGAAAAAATGGAATTTGCCTTTAAGGAGATTACTTTGAAAAAGAGTGTATCAAGTAATGCTTTTTGTGAAACTATTACTAAACTTGTAAATGAAATTATTGACCTTACTCCTGTTGTGGCTTTTGTTTCAGAGATAACAAACTATGATAACTATACAAGTGAGCATAGTTTTAATGTAGCAGTACTGAGTATTCTTACAGGGTTTACGTTAGGAATGAAAAGAGATGACTTGATTGAACTTGGCATTGGAGCTTTACTCCATGATATAGGAAAGATGTTGATACCTCAAGAAATTCTCAATAAACCTGGTCAATTAACTCCCAAAGAATGGGATGCAGTAAAAAAACACCCTGAGCAAGGTTATAAACTTTTAGAGAATAATAAGGATATTACAGAACGCACACTTTCTGTAATAAAAGAGCATCACGAAAGAATAAATGGTACAGGCTACCCTTATGGTCTTAAAAAAGGCCAAATATCTCTTGGAGGACGTATTACCATGATCGCCGATACTTTTGATGCTATGACATCAAATCGACCATATAAAAGAGGTGTAACACCTTTTGAGGCACTTCAGGTAATTAAGTCTATGAGTGATCTGCATTATGACCGTAAGGTAGTTGATGCTTTTCTCAAAAACATTATTCCGTACCCTATAGGTAGTGCGGTAAAACTTAGTGATGGCCACATAGGTGTAGTTGTAGCGGTAAGCGAAGATGATGAGCAAGAATTAGAGGTTGAACTTATGTACAACCAAGATGGGTACATGATTGAAAGTAAAGATAAGAGGGAAGTAACGAGAAGACATCAATTTGAGATTGTCGGACTTGTTAATGCATAAAGACATCGAAACACTAAGACTCTAAGAGATCTTCCTGTACAGAAGATCTCTTTTATTATTTAAACTAGAGGTCTAAATAAAATTTACTTGCATATGTATTTAGTTAAAAACAGGCTGTATTGTCTTAAAAACAACTACCTATGGGGTTTGAGTCAAAAAATCTTGGCAATTCTACCTTTTAGCCGAGAAAATATGTCAATTGGATTGATTTGCAAAGTTACACTTGCAGATTAGTGTAAATGGTGGTAAAAGTATTAGAAAGGTAAAAAACGTCCCACAGTCGTGTACTAGCCGCATCAATAGGTATCTAAACAAGCAAAAACTATGCTACTTTAAAGTGTAAAGGCAAAAGAATTATTTAGGGTAACAAGGGTGCTACAGATAATTTATAAAAAGCATCAGCATATTAATGCAAATAAGACGAATAACGCAACTTATATAGAAATAGAACTCACAAAAATGAAATAAGTTGCTAAAAAAATGTTTTAATAGCAGGGAAATATTTGGCCATGTAGAATAAAAGGAGAAATAACACGGAGGAGGAAACGATAATGAAGAAAAAGGGACTATGGATTCTTTTAATCGTTCTAGCACTTGCTGTAGTAGTTTATTTTGCTTTTTTTACAGGCAAAGGTGAAAAAACGTCTGTTGACGAAAAAATCGTTAAAATAGGTTTTATTGGTCCACTTACTGGACCTGCTGCATCCTATGGGACTAATGCAAAAAATGGTGCAGTACTTGCTGTTGATGATATTAATGCTTCAGGCGGTATTTTAGATGGGGCAAAGATCGAACTTATTACAGAAGATAATAAAGGTGATACTACCGAGACTGTTAACATTATGAATAAATTAATTGAACAAGACAAGGTTGTAGCAATTGTTGGCCCTGTAACAACGGGTCCTACTACAGTTGCTGCTCAAATGGCAGGAGAAAATAAGATGCCAATAGTTTCACCTACAGCAACAGGTGATAAGATTACACAAATTAGTGAATTTGTTGCTCGAGTTTGTTTCTATGATTCTTACCAAGGTCCTGTTATGGCCAAATTTGCGAGAGAAAATCTTGGGTTAAAGACAGCTGCTATTCTTTATGATAGCACCAACGATTATTCTATGGGACTTGCTGATTCTTTTGCTCTCAAGTTTACTGAACTTGGTGGGGAAATCGTGGCTAAAGAGGCCTTTTACGCCGGAGACCAAGATTTTAATGCCCAACTTACTAATATTGCTGCCAAAAACCCAGAAGCAGTGTTTGTCCCAGCCTACTATAGTGATGATGCCCAGATTTTGCTACAAGCAAAAGCAATGGGGTTAAATGCAATCTTTATGGGTGGAGATGGTTGGGATTCTCAAGAGCTAATCAATGGTGCAGGTGATGCTGCAGAGGGATGTTACTTTACAACACACTATTCATCTGCCGATACCTCTGAAAAGGTACAGGAATTCTTGAAGAAATATCGTGAAAAATACAATGCAGAACCTAATTTTGCAGGCCCTCTAGGATATGATGCTACACTACTTCTTGCCGATGCAATTGAGCGTGCCGGTGAAGCTAACCCTGTCAAAGTTAATGAAGCGATAGTTGCAACGAAAGGTTTAACAGGTGTTACTGGGGAGTTTAGTTTCGATGAATATCGCAATCCTCTCAAAGAAGTTACCATTGCAACAGTAAAAGATGGCAAATTTGCGTTGGTAGATAAAGTTCGTCCGTAATAAGTGCTTCTAGGAGGGGGGGCTTTTAGCCCCCCTTTGCTGTTATTATAGGAAGGAAGGTGTAGTGAGTGGGGCTTTTTGTTCAGCAGATCGTCAATGGCATCGCCCTTGGCAGTATCTATGCCC
>DUTE01000120.1 GCA_012842235.1 Bacillota bacterium | reverse complement strand
ATAATTCGTAAGTCCAAACCTGCAAGTAGAAGTGAAAAGACGATCAGACCGGAAAACTTTCGCTGCTTAGCATATTTAAATGCAAAAAATTCAAATACTCCCAAGCTGTCATATCTTCATAAAAGTATTGGTTTTCTGAAACTACGCCAATTCGCTGTTTGATGGAAAAGTAATCCTTTTCTAGCGAATGCCCAAATATTTGTATCTCTCCCGATGTTGGCTTTTCAAGGCCTAAAATCATCATAATTGTTGTTGTTTTTCCAGCACCGTTAGGGCCTAAAAACCCGTAAATCTGCCCCTTTTCCACATTTAGATTAAGATCTTTTACTGCTACGGTGGTTTCGTATTCTTTGGTTAAATTCTTTGTTATTATCATAAAACGTCCCTCCAATCACTATGAATTTGGAGCATTCACAACAGCCGCTAGATACATTAACTTTCTTTACAAAAGATTCAACAACAGTATATAAACTTCCTCTTTTACTTTGTCAGATACCTTATCATTTCATAGTTGGTAATAAGAGAAAAAGGCCAGCTATAAATAGCTAGCCTTTTACGGCGAGTAAACAATCATCAGAATACTCACCATAACGACGCAAAACTCTCTTAATATAGTTTTGCGTTTCTTTGAAGGGTGGTACCCCTCCATAACGATCAACAATTCCCATGCCTGCGTTGTATGCAGCTAAAGCCAGTTGCATATCTCCATACTTGCGCATCAATTTAGACAAGTACCTGACTCCACCCTCGATGTTTTCTTCAAGAATATAAGGGTTTATCCCTAATTCTTGAGCTGTAGAGGGCATCAACTGCATAATTCCTATCGCACCCTTGCCAGATACTGCGTCAGCTTTAAAGTTTGACTCAGTAGCTGCAACAGCTAAAACTAATGCTGGATCAAGTTCGTGCTTATTAGCAGCATCGACTAAAAGATTGTACGGGTGCGGCAGTGTAATCTGCGGTTCCTCGGGCTCTTCCTCTGTTGGCTCTGAACCACTATGAGCTTCGTGTTGCTCAGCCGAAAGTGCGGTTGGTTGATTGTTTGGTTCAATAGCCTGAGTGTTGTGTGAATCTGTGATTGCTACAATTCCAAAACTCAATAAAACTAGAGGAATGAGCACCTTGGCACCTGCCACTTTAACGCGGCATGTACTGTTTCCTGCCAAGTTTATGACCTCCTCAATGGGTCTTCCCATCTATATCAACAAATTAATGGAATTGTCATAAATTGTTTGCTAATGTTTACTTAACAGATTGTACGGACAACTGGCAAATTTGTCAAGTCTTACCTTTTATTTTTGAAATAATTTGGCCAATTGACTATATACTACTAAGCTACTAGACTGTAGATAAGGGGTGATAACATGATTTTCCTCTTTCTTGCATTATTACTTATTTTTTCTAACCCAGTTTTTGCCTACCAACCTGAAAGACCTGTTGTTCTTGTTCATGGTATAGGTTTTAAAGGTATTAGAGCATGGCAAAGTGCTTCTATTTTACAATATTTAGGAATTAAAGACAAAGGAATGGCTAACTTCTTAGAAGAATCTGGAGGCTATACACTAGGTAAAAATCTTTTTATCTATGAATATGATGCAATGGTTCCTATTGAACATATCGCTAGCGAACTAAGTCTAGCAATTGAAGAATATATGAAATTAGCTCACGCCGACAATGTAGATCTAGTCTGTTTTAGTATGGGTGGATTGGTTGCTAGGACTATGTTAAATGGGCAAACTAACCCACCTGTAGTTAACCTTATCACTATCGCTACACCTCACAAAGGATCTTATTGGGTAGGCGTAGCTGAGTCTCTTAAGCCCCAACCAGAAGATTGGCTCTTTCGAACATTAGGTGAGCTTAGGGATCGAGTTGGAACAGACTACTACAGTCTCGAGATCTACCGTTTTATCGACTCAATTTACCGTTTTGGAGAATATCCTTCCATACAACAAATGGCTCCTGATGGAGATTTTGTTCAAAAAATCGAATCATTCTATCTCAGTCCCAAAATCAATGTAACTTGTATTGCAGGTTATGTATTACCTGCTTTTGATTCAGCATTTATCCCTGAATCCTTTGTTAATCTCATTACTGATCGCTTTGGTCCTGGAGATTTAGTAGTTCCTCTTCATAGTGCTATTTGGGAAAGAGCAAATCAGATCTTTGTTGTTAAGGGAAGGCCTGATATAACATGGCATAGTGTTTTACCATACCATCCTGAGGTCCAAGCTATTGTTAAACACATATTGAGTAGAAATTATATGTTTGAACGGCTAGAAAGCTTTAATTAGCAAAGCTAGGTGGTCTATGATACTGTACTTGCAAAACTTTCACAAGGCCATAGACCATCTAGATAATAATTTGTTTCTTAATCAATACCCAAAATTAGCACTTTCTAACCATTGTACAGAAAATATCGTTAACAAGCAAGTGTAGTGATAAGTTCTCTCAGCAAAAAGCTCATTGACGAGACTCTACAGTAAATGTTTCTCTAAAAAATCAACTGATTCTTGGATTACTTCTTTTTTCCAGTCCTTACGGCAATAACAATGATCTGCACCTTCAACTATATGAACTTTGTGGGGTACCTTAGCATTTTCTAATACTTCTTGATATTTATATGCTTGTTCAGTTTGCACAGCCATATCTTTTGTACCATGTACAATTAATACAGGTGCCTTAGTCTTACTTATACTCTCAAATGGCTTATGTTTAACAATATCTAGGACAAAATCTTCACCGATCTGATAGCCACCCCACTCAATTGGAAAACCATTTTTGGCAGCTTCTTTAACATTGTCTCCTACATAACAATCCATAAAGTTACCTACCGCTGACCATAGAACAACAGCTTTAAGATCCTCTAGCTCGCCGGCAACTGTTGCTGCAATTGCTCCACCCATAGATAGACCTAATACTGCTATAGAAGAGATATCATTCCTGTTTTGCAAATATTCGACAGCCTTTAGTGCATCAGAGACCTCTGAACTAAAGGTCATGTCTACAAATTCACCTTCACTATCTCCTGAACCTCGAAAATCAAATCTCAAAGCAGCAATGCCTCTTTTGACAAGCTCTTCTGCAGTAGCTACAAATATTCTGTGAGCTTCAGCTTTATTGCCTGTAAATCCATGAAAAAAACAGACTGCAGGAAAAGGACCTTGACCCTCGGGTTTATGGATAACACCGATTAAACGCATTCCTTCATTTTCAAAATATATTGGTTCTCTCATTAAAAAAACACCTCTCTTTAAAACTAGGAATTCTTGCACAGATGAGAAAACTCCTTCACGTTTTGGATAGCAACCCTAGAACCGAGAGGTTTAGAGGTTAGAGAGTGAGAGAATTCGAAGGTTAGATAATAGAAAAGTTATTTATTTTCTTTTTTATATTATTCCCAAGGAATGGAGAGATATTTCATGAAGCGAGTTTTAATACTATTGTTACTTTTTAGTCTTTCTTGTTCTTCCTTTTCGCTATATTTATGGCAGAAAACTGATAATTGGCTGAGTGTTTCTTCATTTAGAACATTTTTAGACCTTTGTCTAATTGACAATCAAATCATTAAGAGTCTTGATGAATTAAAGGACATAAAGACCCTTATAGTCCCTCTTGCAAGTGATCTATCTCCTTTAGAGATTCAAGATATAAGTAATTATCTTAATAAAGGTGGCTCTTTGATTGTTTTTCCTATAAAAGAATCTTCAGAGCTAGAGTCTAATTTTTTTAATTCCTTTCCACAATTTCTGAAGAATCCTGTCACAGAAGGTAACCTCTCTTATTCTTTACTTAATGGTAGTGGTTTTTTTATCCATGATGATGTAGTTATCTCTATCCGTGATGATTCTACAAAAGAATTTTTAGTTAACTTAATCAAAGAAAGCGAACCAGAAAGTCTTCACTCAACCAAAAACTTTGCTAATATGCGTATACAAGAGATCGAAGAAATAGTCCAAAAAACCTTAAAAGGTAAGCTACCTACTGAAAAAAACAATAATACTCTCAAATATGAAAAAGAACT
>DUTE01000119.1 GCA_012842235.1 Bacillota bacterium | reverse complement strand
CCACCGACAGATTCGAATTCCTGCCTTTGCCGTAGTTTCATCTCAAGAAAGTTCTAATTATGTTAGCAACTTCTAAGTAATTGTTTACAAAAAAGGGTAGAAGATATATTCAACATCCTCTACCCTTGAAGATTCTTGTTATTGTCATAATAAAGTAGCTAAAAGTAATTAATCAAACGTTTATCGCTTAACTCTTAAGCTTGATGCTGACATTTTGTCTTTAACTTTTTTTGTATAAAAAGCTTCAGCTTTTAAGCCATTAACCCTTATCCCTATAAGTTAAAAATAGCTACCTTATCGATTTCAATTAGATGAGTCAAGCTTATGAAAACTCCACCCTTGTTAAAAGCTTTTTCCTCATCAATAGACTCAGCAATTAATTCGCCATTTTTGTAATAACTTAGTTTGTTACCTTGTATTATGGCTACAATCGTTACCCATGATTCTTCTGCACCTATCTGTTTTTCAGGAGCAGCTGGTGCTAAAACAGCAGTCTTGTCATTACCCTTGCCGTGCCAAGCAGCTAACTCATAGCTATAGGTTGTGGTGTTTAGACCATAACCATAACACCAATGATCTTCTGCATTTCTAAGCTGAATTCTTGTACCTACAGCACCTGATTCAGGCATCTCTGTCACTCTTAGTTTAAGAGCTATTGCAGCATCTTTAATCTCAATATCTTTTAGTTTAAGCCCAGAGTTACCAGCAGACTTTCTCGAAAGTACACCATCTTTTACCTGTAATTCGCCTTTTGTGGTAATAGCCCATTTGTTAAATTCAAAATCCTCTTCTTCCACCCATTTGTCTAAGTTTTTAAAATCATCAACAAAATCAGCTTTCTTACCCTTCAAAAGGTCTGGGAGAACTAGATCATCAACAGATACAGTAGCCTCTGCCGGTTTATCTTTAGCAAGAACTACCTCCTTATCAAAGAGAGCCTCAAGCTCAGCTTCGGCTTTTTTTGCTTGAGCATCTTTGACAAAATAAAAGGCACCACCGGCAACTAACAAGCCAGCCAAAATGGAAACAATGATTACTGTGGTCTTGTTATCCATAATTAACCCCCCTATATTAAATATCCCATCGTTCGTACAATTCTACATTTATTATAAAAACTCCTTTTATTTAAACTTGTAAAAAGCACCCTAGTAAGGGTGCTTTAGTGGGTTAGTTAAATGCTCCACCTAACGATATTTCAAAACCTTGGAATCTTACAGGGGTTCCGTCTGGTTTGTAAGTTATATTGTAAACATAACTACCAAATAGACCTCGATACATCTCTAAAGATATTTTGGCATCTACTTTAGTACGTGAGTTAGTAAGATCGTTTAAGACTACATAATTTGTTTGTGTATAAGTAGCTTCAACTTGGCCTTTTCGGCCAATTATTGCAGTAAAAAACTCTGGTCCAATAATTGCTGTGCCTGTCAAAGTCGGAATAGTTTCTCTATTAGGACGTATCATATTTTCATATTTTAGCTTAAAGGCTAAACTATCTCTCAGTAAAGAGATTCCAGCTTCAGCCATTATACCAGAGGTCTTTTCGTCTAAAAAGACCAACTCTGTTCCTAGATCTTCATACTGCCAATCATAAACAGAAGGCTTGAAGTTTTCTCCAAAATCACGATATTCTCCTCGAAGAACAAGTGGACCCATATGAGCCTTTGCACCTAAAGAATAACCTCTAGCTTCATTTGCTAACTCTGCAGCTTGTCCATAAAGCGACAAAAAGTTTAACAAAGGTACTGTCACATCTACACCATAAGCATGAGACATAAGATACTCCGGGCGAGAATCTTGTACATAGATAAGACCTACTGAAGTGTTTTTGATAAAACTAGGAAGTTTTTCTAAGCCATATAGAGGTCTTAAATAAGGATATACTGCATAAACCTCGGGTTTTAAAGCATTATTTACCATTACATGGGCGCCTAAATATCCAGCATCTACCCCTACTTCAACACCTAACCTTCTAATATCGGCTTTAATCTCTTCTGATGTAAGATTACGGTAACCATCCATAATTAACCCATTTGCCACTACCACATAGTTTAACTCGCCGACTCTTATATAAATTGGATCTCTTAAAGAACCCCAACTAGCATATCTAACAATTCTTGCAGTTGTCTTTCCTAGATCAAACTTGCCATCTTCTTGCCAATCCTCTAGACGGATTCCATCCTCGTTAAAGTTCAACGTTAATGAAAGACCCAAACCTAATTTGCCAATGGAGATATCAGGTCTAAAGCTCAAAGAACCATAATACGCATCATCTATTTCCTTAAACCCTACCCCCAATTGCCATTGATTATTGTTGGCAAAAACTCCTGTAACCACTAAAATAACAATACCAAGAATTATGCTGGCTTTTTTCACTACCATAACCTCCAATGTGAATTGAGTCTGCAGTAAAGTTAGCTAGAGATTCATACTTTTTTATTAGCTAGATTTTCATAAATACCTTCTGTTTAATATAGCTAATCCTAAAAATAGGTACATCTGGCAATAGATAAACCAATTGTTATTATTTAATATTTTGCCCTATCTGTGTCTAAAGGCTTTCCTCTGTAAAAATTAAGAGGACGCCTTAGCGCCCTCTTAAACTCTTAAGCTTTTAAGTCTGATCGAGATTTACCAACTGACTGTCAAAGATATCTAAAAGACAATCATCTTTTTCATTAGACCAGTGTTCACAATAACTGCAACTTATATCTTCTTCAGCCAAAAATCCTCTTAAAATAGCTTCTCCTGGTTCATACTTACTACAGCTTTGAGCAACAGAAATACGTTGTTGTTCACTCGACAAGCTAACACCCCTAAAGTTAGTATTGCCTTTTTAAAACATAAACTTACCTTAAAGGTTTAGCAGGCTGTATTTAGCAAGAAGAACAGTGTCCTCCTTGGCACGAAGAACAACCCGAATGTGAAGAACCACTTTTTGTTGTTGCTGCAAATTTAGAGATCAGTTTTTTTAATTCCTTACTGCCACATAATGGACAGACAACATCCTGATCTGTTTCTCTAATTAAAGCTTCAAAAACATGTTGGCATTTTTGGCAACTAAACTCTCTAAGTGGCATAATAAAACCTCCAACGCTAGTCTAATATGATTGCTTTTGCACCATTAGACAGACCAGCTGCATTGGCCTCATCTGTATCTAAGTGTAACTCTAGAGCAAAATCTTCTCTAACACGAACAACAACGTTATTAAAGATAAGTCCTCTTTCACCCTCAGTTTTGACACTTACTTTCTGCTTGTCTTTTAGGCCAAATTTCTCGGCTTCTTCTGGAACCATATGGATGTGTCTTGCGGCAACGATCACACCTTCAGGAATTGTAACCTCTCCTTTAGGTCCAATTAGCTTTACACTACCAGAACCAGCAATATCACCTGACTCTCGAATTGGAGCTTTTACACCTATACTAAAGCAATCTGTTAAAGACAACTCTACTTGAGTTTTTGATCTTACAGGTCCTAATATTCTTACTTTAGGAAAACTTCTTTTAGGGCCAACCACTTCAACAGTCTCTTCTGAGGCAAACTGCCCCGGCTGAGAGAGATCTTTTCTTACTGTAAGCTCATAGCCAGCACCAAAAAGTGTCTCTAAATCTTCTTTTGATAAATGTACATGACGGGCACTAACGCCTACGGGAATAATTTTTTCCATAATCTTCACACGCCAAAATCGCCTCGATTTTGGCTACTCCTTTCTCTTACTTAAGACTTAAACTACAATGGGAAACGGTACCGAAGAACAGATATTCTTCCAGTACCGCAAAGTTTTATTCTAGATTAAAACAGAATTCTCCTGCTTAAACTCTGCAAGTTTCAGGCCATTAACTGAAAGAATAATCTATAGGGGGTGAAAAGGTGAGTTTAATTGTGGGCGATTACTTTGGTAACCCTGAAGATCTAAAAGCACAGCTTGGCTATCTGCCGCATAAGATAGAACCGGTGGGACTTAGAACACCTGACAAAATGCCCACCGGCTACGATCCTTTAGGCTTTGCTAGATTGATGGGACGCCTAACTCTTACCATGCCCTCTACAGGATTAATGATGTTTGGCAACAGCACAACCGTAGACCGAAATCTTGTAAAGGCTCCTCCTCAAGAGCCTATTGGTCATTACCGCTACGCAATTAAGATACCCAAAGAACAACTAGATGAGGTAATCTACCATTTAGAACAAAAGGGAGAAATACGTTTAATTAGATATTAACACCAAACATTCCCGCAATAGAACCTACTACAAGAGTTAAAACTGATCGTAGCAATTGGGCAGACAAAGGTTCACCAAATGACCAGTGTATCACTAGGCTCAATGCCGCAAGGACAAAGGCAAGAAACAGTCCCACAAGCCAGCCTTTGTCTGCGGCCTTTTTAGCTGCAAAAAAAGCTGCCACCGCAACAATAAGATAGTGGGTGATATCATAGCCTAAACGTCCTATATTCATAATGTTTGCATAGTTTATTATACCAAAAGTAACTGCCATTAAAAGATAAAGTAACAAAGCAACAATAAACCCAACCAAAACAGAGTAGGCTTGGCGCATTTTTCCACCTCCTATGGTAGATTTACGCTAGCCTACTAATTATTATTCGCTAACAATTTGTGCTCTTCGAAGGTTTGAAGCATGAAACTCTAAATGTTCAGGCAACCTTGCTAGCCAATAACCCCAAGCATGAGTACCGGGATAAACCTTAAAGATATGGTCGATATTGAGTCTTTTTAACTCTTGATGGTAAGCAAGATTAGTATCGTAAACATAATCACTAAGGCCTACATCAAACATTATCCTCGGACGACGACGGGCGTTTTTAATTTCCTCAGCAAGATTGACTACTGAATGGTTATCCCAAACCTCTGGATATTTTTTGGGATCACCAAATACATCTTTTTTACCTGCAGTATTAGGAACCATTCTAATATCTAATACACCACTTGTTGAACTGACTACATTAAAGATATCAGGATATTTTGAAACTAAATACAAGGCACCATGTCCACCCATAGACAGACCGGCAACACCTCGGCCTCTATAACTATCTATAGTAGAAAAAGTCTCATCGATTAAAGGAATAAATTCTTTAATCATATAGCTTTCATACTGTGATTCTTTTTTAATATGACTATCTGCAACCCATGAACTCTCTAAATCAGGTGTTACTATAATCATCTCATATTGTCTTGAAAGTTCATAGAGTTTACCATTTGGTTTGTGCCAATCTAAATAGCCTCCTCCTGCACCATGAAGAAGATATAAAACTGGGTACTCCATCTCTTCTGTATAGTTTTCAGGAAGAATAACTGCAAAATTCTTGTCTTTTCCTAGAATCTCTGATCTATGAGTCATAGTTAGATATCTTTGCTCTGCCACTGCACCAAAACAAAGTAGCAATAAAACTAAAAAAATTAATAATGGTTTTTTCACAAAGACCCCCCCTATTATTCTAATTCTTTAGGCATAGGTTTTCTTAGATTGCTAGCATGAAACTCTAAATGTTCAGGAAGATGTCCTAACCAATAACTCCATTCATGATTACCAGGATATACCTTAAAAGTATGTGGTATACCTACAGAATATAGTGCAGTGTGAAAATCTAGGTTGGTTTTATAAAAAGCATCTGAAAAACCGATATCGAAATAGATTTTTGGTTTTCGTCTTGACTTTTTTAACGAAGCAACTAAAAACACAGCACTATTTTGTTCCCATAGTGATGCATCTTTTTTAGGATCACCAAAGATCTCTTTTTTCCCAGTCACATCAGGAAGTGGTCTTAGATCTAAAACACCACTTGTTGAACTTGCTGAGCCAAAAAGATCAGGATATTTAATTGCCAGTGTAATAGCACCATGGCCACCCATAGAAAGGCCAGAGATTCCTCTGCCTCTAAATGTGTTTATAGTGTTATAGTGAGAATCTATATAGGGAATAAGATCCTTAATAAGATAGGATTCATATTGAGAATCTTTTTTTATCTCTGAGTCAACATACCAAGAGTTTTCACCATCAGGTGTAACAATTATAAGCTGATATTCTTTTGCGGCATCTTCTAATACACCATCTTTATGCCAATCTTTGTAACCACCTGATGCACCATGAAGTAAATAAAGCACAGGATAGAGAGTGTTTTTATCATAATCCATGGGTAAAATTACCCGAAACGTTTTTTCTCTTTGCAGGCTTGTACTATAGTGGGTGACCTCTAGCATCTCTGCTGTACCTCCTAGAACTATAAACATAAGTACAAAGCTTATAACTAATACCTTTTTCATCTAATATACCTCCAAAAAAGTGCCGCCTTTAAGGCGGCACTTTT
>DUTE01000118.1 GCA_012842235.1 Bacillota bacterium | reverse complement strand
TCTCCTTCACGTGAATCTATTATGTACGGGGGACTTACACCAGAGAGAATATGGATTTTGCTGCTGATGTTTTGCATATGTTAAAATTAGGATTTAGACATGTATCTGTTGAACCTGTGGTAACAAAAGATGAGAGGTATTCTCTTAATAAAGAGGACTTACCGAGGCTTTTTGGTGAATATGAGCGTGTTGCCCAGGCTTACCTAGATGCATATTTCAGTGGCAAGCCTTTTGATTTTTTCCATTTTAGTGTAGATCTTCTAAAAGGTCCTTGTATTGCCAAACGCTTAAGTGGTTGTGGTGCAGGAGTAGAATATATTGCTGTAACTCCTGAAGGGGATATTTACCCTTGCCACCAGTTTGTTGGCAATAAGGAATATATTTTAGGCAATGTCTTAGAAAATGGCATAGAAAGAGACGATTTGGTTTTCCAATTCAGTGAGGCTCATATCTATAACAAAGAAGAATGCCAAAACTGCTGGGCACGTTTCTTTTGCAGTGGAGGTTGCCACGCAAATGCCTATAGTTTTAATGGAGATATCATGAAACCACACTCTATATCGTGTGAGTTACAGCGTAAGCGAATTGAATGTAGTCTCTACATTCAGAGCCAAATGTTAAACTTTGAAAAGGCACAAGAAGCATTGCGTTAAAAAAGGCAATCTCTTGCCTAAACACTAACAAGGGAGGGTCAAGTGGATGAAATTTAGAAAAACTAAAATGTTTGCCATTATGATGGCAATTCTCCTCGTTGCTGGTGCCACATTTGTTCAGGCTCAGACACCGGGGGAGTTAGTAACAGAGGGTAACAGATATCTTAACGTGGAAAAAATTTATGATAGTGCACAACCTGAAAAAGCTGCTGAGCTTTATAAGGAAGCACTTAAAGCTGATCCAGATCATGCCGAAGCAAATCTTCGCTTAGGTCAAGCCTATTTAGAAATGGGCGATCTTGGGAATTCTGTTAAATTTTTGGAAAAAGCTCTAAAGCTCAAACCTGAGTGGATTGACGCTCTTAATAACTTAGGCTTAGCCTATAAAAAAGCCGGCGATCTAGATAAAGCAATCGAATACTTTGGTCTTGCTTGCGATTACCAACCTGAGGATCCAGCATTGTGGCTAAATCTTGGCGATGTATTGATGGCAAAAGGTCTTTATGAACCAGCTATTGATGCATATCAGAAAGCAGCAATGCTTGATGGTAGAATCGCAATCTTTCAAATTCGTCTAGGTCAAGCACTCGAATCATATGGTAACCTTGATAAAGCTATAGAGGCTTATGAAAAAGCTTTAGCTATTCAAGATGATCATGTCTATGCCAATTTCTATTTAGCAAATGCCTATCATCAAAAGTCTGATTATGATAAAGCAGAGGTCAATTACAAAAAGGCAATTAGTATGAATAAAGAATATGCTAATGCCTATATTGGTCTTGGAAGACTCTATCTAGATCAAGGTAAGTATGATCAGGCTATTGAAGAATTAAAAGTAGCTGTTTCTAAAAACAAAGCTTATCCTATAAGCCATTACTGGTTAGGAATGGCTTATAAGGCAAAAGGTGAGAGGAAAGCAGCATTTGAATCTTTCCGTACAACATTACACCTTTGGCCAGAATATGAGCCAGCTATAAAAGAGTACAATGCCTTAAAAGGAAAAGTATAATATGTTTCTTAAAACCTCTAAAGCACTTAAGTGCTTTAGAGGTTTTAAGAAACATATTATACTTTTC
>DUTE01000117.1 GCA_012842235.1 Bacillota bacterium | reverse complement strand
TTGGTATGGTAAGGCAATGGCAGACTATATTTTATGAAAGCCGTTATTCGGAGACTTGTACAGGATCACTGCCAGATTTTTGTCTATTAGCCAAGGCCTATTCTATACCTTCTATTCGTCTAACAGATCACGATAATCTTGTTTCTAAACTAGAAGAAGCACTGCAGTTTAACGGTCCTTACTTTATTGAAGTAGCAATAGATCCAGATGAATCTGTCTGGCCTATGGTCGCTCCCGGTGCAGCACTATGTGAAATGCTCCATGCAGAAATGGCTCCAACTCCATCTTGGGAGAGGTGATTTTGTGAGTAAGGTGACTTTAGCTGTTTTAGTGAGAAATGAGCCTGGTGTACTTTCGCGTGTCACAGGTCTTTTCACTCGAAGAGGCTACAATATCCACTCCTTAGCAGTAGGTCCAACTGAAGATCCAAAAGTATCCAGAATAACAATTGTTGTAGAAGAAGACGAAGACCGCCTTGAGCAGGTAACTAAACAGCTGCACAAGTTGGTGGATGTCTTAAAGATAATAGACCTTACAGATGAGGAAAAAGTGGAAAGAGAGTTAGCCTTAATCAAAGTTAAAACTGATAAAAGGTCTGATATTTTGCAGATTGTTGATATATTTAGGGCCAAAATTGTTGATGTTAGTCCTAAAGAAGTAATGGTTGAAGTTACAGGTGATACAGATAAAATAGATGCACTAATTCTCATGCTCAAAGGTTATGGGATTACTGAGATTGTCCGCACTGGAAAAATTGCCTTAGGGCGAGGTGCCAAAAACTAAAATTAGGAGGGCTATCGATGGCAAAGCTTTATTATGACAAAGATGCTGATTTGAGTTTGCTAAACGGCAAGAAAGTAGCTGTAATTGGTTATGGTTCACAAGGCCATGCCCAAGCACAAAACTTAAGAGAAAGTGGTGTAGATGTAATTGTAGCCCAAAGACCAGGTTCTCACAATTACGACCTAGCAGTATCTCACGGTTTTAAGCCAGTAAGTATTAAAGAAGCTGCTATAAGTGGGGATATTATTCAAATTCTTCTACCTGATGAGAAGCAAGCTGCAATCTATAGTACAGAGATTGAACCACACTTAAAACCAGGTAAAGCTCTTGTTTTTTCCCATGGCTTTAACATTCACTTTAACCAGATCAAACCACCTAAAGATGTAGATGTTTTTATGGTTGCTCCTAAGGGCCCAGGTCATCTTGTGAGACGCCAATATCAAGAAAATAGAGGTGTTCCAGCTCTTGTAGCAGTCTATCAAGATGCTTCAGGGCAAGCCTTTGATTTAGCTCTAGCTTATGCTAAAGGTATTGGTGCAACAAGGGCCGGTGTGCTTAAGACAACTTTTAAAGAGGAAACTGAAACAGATCTCTTTGGGGAGCAGGCAGTACTTTGTGGCGGAATGACAGCACTAGTTATGGCCGGCTTTGAGACTTTAGTCAATGCTGGTTATCAGCCTGAGGTAGCATATTTTGAGTGTCTTCATGAGTTAAAGCTGATTGTGGATCTTATGTATGAAGGTGGCATTAGCAATATGCGCTACTCGATCAGTGATACAGCTGAATATGGTGATCTGACTGTTGGGCCAAAGATCATTGGGCCTGAAGTCAAAGTTCAAATGGAAGAGACTTTGAAAGACATCCAAAATGGGAAGTTTGCTAGAGATTGGATCCTTGAGAATATGGCAGGTAGACCACAATTTACATCTCTACGTCAAAAAGGTAAAAACCATCAAATTGAAGAGGTCGGTTTAAGGCTAAGGGAGATGATGCCTTGGATTAAAAAGTCTGAGGAGTGATTTTTGATGGGGAAAAAAGTCGAGATCTTTGATACGACCCTAAGAGATGGTGAACAGTCTCCAGGAATCAATCTTAATGCCAAAGAGAAGGTAGAGATTGCCAAGGCATTAGAAAAGCTTGGCGTTGATACGATAGAAGCTGGTTTTCCTGTTGCGTCTCCTGGAGATTTTCAGGCAGTCATGGCGGTAGCAAGTGAAGTCTCATGCCAAGTTGCAGCCTTAGCACGTGCAGTCCCTAAAGATATTGAGGTTGCAATAGAGGCACTAAGACCTGCAAAAAAACCGGTGATCCATACTTTCATAGCCTCATCACCAATCCATATGGAGCATAAGCTACATCTCTTACCAGATGCTGTTCTAAAAAAAGCTGTTGACTCAGTAACCCTTGCAAAAAGCTCTGGTGCAAGAGTGGAGTTTTCTGCAGAAGATGCTACACGCAGTGATTGGCACTTTCTAAAAGAACTTTCCGAGGCTGTGATAGAGGCAGGGGCAGATGTTGTTAATATACCTGATACAGTTGGCTATACAATGCCTTGGGAATACGAAGAATTGATCAAATTTTTACTTTGCGAAGTTAAAGGTTTTGAACGAGCGATTCTTTCTGTACACTGCCATAACGATTTAGGGCTTGCAGTTGCTAATTCACTCACAGCAATTAAAGCAGGGGCAAGGCAGGTAGAATGTACCATCAATGGTATTGGTGAAAGAGCTGGTAATGCTTCACTAGAAGAGATTGTTATGGCTATTAATGTTCGTAAAGATCAATATCAGATAAAAACAGATATAGTGACTCAGAAGCTTTATCAGACATCGAGGTTAGTTTCTAGCTTAACCGGTTATCCTTTAGCACAAAACAAAGCTATTGTTGGTGAAAACGCTTTTTCTCATGAGTCAGGTATCCATCAAGACGGTGTCCTAAAAGAGAAAAGTACCTATGAGATTATGACACCAGAATCTGTAGGATATCCCAAAACAAACCTTGTTTTAGGTAAACACTCAGGAAGGCATGCCTTTAAGCAAAAACTCCAAGAGCTTGGTTACTCCCTTTCTGAAGCAGAGTTAGAAAAAATGTTCAGTCGCTTTATAGAACTTGCCGATTGCAAAAAAACAGTAGCAGATAAAGATATTGAAGCACTTTTATCTACGCAAGCCTCCCAAGTCCCAGCTATGTATGGACTTATTGATATGCAAGTTCTTTCAGGTAATGATGCCATGGCATTAGTCAAACTTAAAAGAGCCGATGAGATAGTTAAAGAAGCTGCAGCTGGTGATGGTGCTGTAGATGCAGTCTATAAAGCACTTGAAAGGGCAGTTGGCTTAGAGGTGGAACTTCTTGAGTATCAGTTGCAGTCGACAACAGGTGGGAGTGACTCCTTTGCTGAGGTTATGGTCAGGATTAGATATAATGAAAAAACCTATTTAGGTAGAGGTCTTCACAATGATGTTGTAAGAGCAAGTGCAGAAGGATATCTGCAAGCTCTAAACCGGATTCTATCTGAAAGGAGTGAATGTATTGGGCAAGACTCTTGCTGAAAAAATATTAGCTATTAAAAGCAAAAGAAGTGATATAAAAGCCGATGATTTTGTAATGGCTGAGGTTGATTTAGTTTTAGGTAATGATATTACTGCACCTGTTGCTATAAAAGAGTTTCGTCGCTTAGCTAAAAATGTCTTCGATAAGGATAAAATTGTTCTTGTTTGTGATCACTTCACTCCAAATAAAGACATTCAAGCTGCAGAGCAAGTTAAATTTATTCGAGAATTTGCCAGGGAGTATAACCTTACGCATTTTTATGATGTAGGTGATATGGGTATTGAACACTGTCTAATACCAGAAAAAGGGCTAGCTCTTCCTGGAGATTTAATTATCGGAGCTGACTCCCATACTTGCACATATGGTGCTTTAGGTGCATTTTCAACAGGTGTAGGTTCTACTGATATGGCAGCAGCTATGGCTTTAGGAAAGGCTTGGTTTAGGGTACCGCACACTATAAGATTTAACTTTAGTGGTGATAGCCTCAAACCTTTTGTCACAGGCAAAGATTTAATTCTTTATACAATTGGCCAAATTGGTGTAGATGGAGCAAGATATAAAGCAATGGAGTTTGGCGGAGCGATTATAGATAACCTATCTATAGAGTCTAGATTAACCATGGCGAATATGGCTATTGAAGCAGGGGCAAAGGCAGGACTTTTTGCTGCAGATAAAAAGACTGTAGCCTATCTTCAAAGAGCAGGAAAAAGTGCTGAAGAGATCTATCCTGATAAAAATGCTTCTTATTATAAAGTATATGACTTTGATGCATCATCAATTGAACCACAAGTTGCTTTTCCCCATTTACCAGAAAATGCTAGAAGTGTCAGTGAAGCAAAAGGTATTAAGATAGACCAAGTGGTTTTAGGTTCTTGTACCAATGGTAGGATCGAGGATCTAAGGCAAGCAGCAGAGATTCTTAAAGGGAAAAAAGTACACCAAGATGTGCGGATGATTGTCATACCTGGTACCCAAAGAATCTATCTTCAAGCCATTGAAGAGGGGCTTATGCAAGTCTTTATTGAAGCGGGGGCTGCGGTTAGTACACCTACCTGTGGACCTTGTCTAGGGGGACACATGGGGATTTTAGCAAGTCATGAAGTTGCTCTTTCCACAACTAATAGGAATTTTGTTGGCCGCATGGGCCATCCTCAAAGTGCGGTTTATTTGACAGGTCCATATGTGGCAGCAGCTTCAGCCATAAAAGGAGAAATAACCCATCCTAAGGAGGTGCTCTAAGTGAGAGGGAAATCCTTTACAGGAAGAGTCTTTGTCTTTGGTGATGATATAGACACAGACGCTATTATCCCAGCTAGGTATCTTAACAGTTCAGATTTAGACTATCTAAAATTACATTGTATGGAAGATGCGGACTCTGAATTTTCAAGCAAAGTAAGACCTGGAGATATAATTGTTGCTGGGAAAAACTTTGGTTGTGGTTCTTCAAGAGAGCATGCTCCTTTAGCTATAAAAGCAGCAGGGGTCTCTTGTGTAATAGCTGAGTCTTTTGCTCGTATATTTTATCGTAATGCAATTAATATTGGCCTACCAATACTTGAAGTTTCTTTAAAAGATCAAGTCAAAGATGGAGATTTATTAAGTGTTGATCTCCAAAAAGGTCTAGTTTCTTTTAATGATAGAGAATTTCAAGCCCAAGCTTTTCCCAAGGAACTAATGGATATTATCGAAGCCGGTGGATTAATTGCTTTTGTCAAAAAACAGATGGAAGCAGGTGAACAAGATGCCTAAAAAAATAGCTTTAATTCCTGGTGATGGAATAGGTAAAGAGGTTCTTGAAGTAGCTTTTGAAGTAGTGAAAAAAGCAGCAACAATTCCCTTGGAAAGCAGAGTATTTGACCTAGGTAGCGAACGTTATCTTAAAACAGGAGAGATCTTTCCCGAGGAAGATAAAGAGGCTCTTAAAGGATATGATGCAGTTTTTCTTGGAGCTTTAGGTGATCCTAGAGTAAAGCCAGGTGTGTTAGAAAGAGGCATTTTGTTGGCACTCCGTTTTGAATTTGATCAGTTTGCAAATCTTCGCCCCTTAAAATTATACAGAAAAGATCTTACCCCACTTAAAAACGTCGAAAATATTGATATTATGTTTTTTCGAGAAAACACAGAAGATCTTTATGTAGGTGCTGGGGGTGTTCTAAAAAAGGGCACCCCAGATGAGGTAGCATTGCAAGAACTTATTCAGACAAGAAAAGGTGTAGAAAGGATAGTTCGCTACGCCTTTGAGTGGGCAAAAAAACTATTAGAGTTACTTTTTGTCTGT
>DUTE01000116.1 GCA_012842235.1 Bacillota bacterium | reverse complement strand
TCTCATTTTCTCCTCCCAAGACCTCTTTCAGAACAATTGTGGCAGCTAGCAGTGATAGCTGATAATCAAACTTTTTTCTGTATTTTGCATCTATTTGCCATTTTTTGGTGTTTTAGTTCTTTGCAAATTTTTCCTCAAGGGTGTTGAAAGTCCTATGTGGGTATGATATACTTTTTTTCGAATTAAGAATCATTATCCTTTTCCGACAAATTATGGTTCGAGTAAACCCTGGATAAGGGCTTTTTCTTTGCTGATTCTGCTTTTGTTTAATAATTCCAAGATAGTAGGTGTAACAGTTGAAAGCTTTATTCTTGGCACTTTCAATTGTTTTTTGTTGGTTTGCCCCGTTTAACGCTCTTGCTAGCGACCTTGGAACAATAGTCCCTGGCAAAGATCTTGTTCAACCTTTAACTATACAAATTGACAAGCACAAAAAACCAGAACACCATTATGCACAAATACTTGATACAAACTTTGATCTTGGAAGGTTTGCTTCTATAACAACAAATGATGGTTCTCAAGTTGGCAATCAACCGGTTGAAGTATTTGTAGAACATAAAGATACCTCTTACGATCTTTTTTTGGAAGTCAAACCTTGGATTCCCGCGGGAGATTACTACTTCGTTCTCTATACCTATTCCATAAAAAACGATAAACTAATTTTTGAATCTCAAACTATAGAAACCTACTACTTTTCAGTCCCTAGCTGGATCCTTCTAGAAGAAATTGATCTTTGGTACCCACCTCTAAGTGGCCAACATTGGGAACTAAATGCAATATCTTACCACACATTTAGAGTTGCTGCCAATTACAACTGGAAACTTTCCATCCGGAGTATTCAAGGTTTTCCTGGCTTACATGGTGTTTTTATTGAAAATAACTCTGAAATAAACTTACCTGTAAAAGATATTATCATAGATAATCAGTTAAAAGAGGTCTTGAAAGATACTAAAACTGTTAGTGAAGATAAGACCTGGCAGGTTTATACATTAATCCTTTATCTAGATGATATTACTGTTCTTCCTGCTGGTTTTGTAGATATTCTTTTGTATTTGGAATCATCAATTATCCATTAAAACTTGAAAAAGTATATTTTTTAGGAGGCTAAAAAAATGAAAAAACATCCTTTTTTTCCTTTGTTAATGATTTGTCTTTTTGTGTTATCTACTAGTGTTTTTGCTGCTGATCCTTGGGATAGCTTGTTTGAATACTACGGGTTAGAAGATGAAAGCCAACTCGATGGTCTTGATATTTCATGGGATCTAGATAGCACCCATAAAAATGTTGCTAAAATGCCTGTTATTTATGGGGATGATCCTCTAGCTTATACACCTGATGTCTATACTCCAGGTGAAACTGAACGTGCATCAATTACACTACAAGCTGTTGCTTACATACCAACCTACATTCGTCTTGAACTAAGTGGCAATAGTGGTAAAAGAACTGTCAGAACCTTTGGACCTATCCAGCTTGGAAGTGAAAACTTTGACAATGATCTAATCTTTGATAATGAAATTGGTGGCTTTGTAAACGAATCCTGGAACTCTTTAGGTCATGGAGAAGCTATGGAAATTGCCCCAGGGTCTGAGACTTATATTCAAGCAAGTGATTATCTTAAAGCTGAAGTGTTCTCCAACAATAAATACAAATACGAAGTACAAGCATCACCTTTAGTTGCTGATATAGAACAATCAGCTAATCCTGGGGCTACACTTAATTTGGACATGGCTTATTCTATCTCTAGTTCTGGTTCTTATAGTGAGTGGACAGATGTTACTTTTGAACAGGAAAACCAAGCTGTACCTATTGCACCTGAAAACTCAGCCTTAACAACACTTTCTGTAATGCATCGGTTCCGTGTGCCCTATACCGATAGTGTTGCCGCTGGTAAATACACTGGGACAATTTATTTTAAGGTCTACTCTCTCTAGAAAAATAGGAGGCAATATCAATGAAAAGATGGCTAAGATGGCTAAGATGGCTTGTCTTCTGTTGTTGTCTGATTATTAGTATTGAATCTCTAGCATCTATAATGGTTGAGCCTAGTAGATTTGAGTTTGTGCTTGACCCTTTAGAAAAAACAACAGGAGCCATCAAGATCTCTAACCATTCTGATCTGCCTCTTTTAATCAAAGTCAATGCGTATGACTGGAGTTTAGATAAAAATGAGACTTTAATCACTCATAAGCTTGGCACAACTGAGCATACCTTAGCTAATTATATTAAATTTATGGCTCTAGTAAAAATTGC
>DUTE01000115.1 GCA_012842235.1 Bacillota bacterium | reverse complement strand
TTTTTTGGTAAACTCTACAGTTCATTGCAATATCTTTATTTAGGTAGTGGGAGTTTCATTGTTCCGTATAAAGAACCCCAAGAAGAAAGAAAACCTCTACATTCTTTATACGGAACAATGAAACTCCCACTACCTAAATAAAGATATTGCAATGAACTGTAGAGTTTACCAAAAAATGTGTAGTCGGCACCTAAAACAGTATTCATATAAGGTTTAGTTGGCGAAATTGTAATAAATTGTCGTAGTGGATTATCAGATACAAAATCTTTAGCTGTGGGGATGATATATGCGGTTTCTGCCCATACACCAACATCACCTAAAACTCCTGCTGTAGCAAGACCAACCTGTTGCTGTTTTCTATAACGAGAAATAAAATTACCTGAACCTTCTACTAGGCTACCATCAAGAGGATTTACCAAAAATGTGTAAGCAACCTCTGGCCAATCATCGAAACCATTAAAATAGGATACTTTTAGGTCGTAACTAGCTACTCTTGTTTCAACTAAAAGTGCGTACTCCTGGTTTTTTATCGTCCTTTCTACTGGAGTAGGATTTAGATTGGGAATTTGAGCATAATCATGCAATCCATAAATATTAACTGGAACAAATTCATGTACCATAACGCCACTTAAAACAAAATGATCATTGTATAAAGTTGCTTGAGAACGAAAAACAGGTTCCTTTGCCATACTCAAAAGTTCTTGGCCTATTTGAGGAGGATTTATTACATTTGTTGGATTTATTCCATCTGCTGTCCCCCATGAAGTGTAGCCGTAACCTAAATCTAATTCAAGTTTGTCAAAATACATCTGTAGTATAGCTTCTTTGATAGCAATTGTTGTCTTGCTACTTAGAGTATTGTAGTTGCCTTCTAAAACAACCTTTCCTTGCCCAAAACTACCTATTTCATCTTTTATAGATAATTCAAACTGACTGCTATTGTTTACTGCTTTATCATCTGTAAAAACAGCTAATTGGTTTTCTAAACTCCAATTTAGTTCAGTTGCCCAAATCGCCACAGCTAAGACTAGTACCAAGACAACAATTCCTGACAGCTTTCTAATACCCATCTTTTTACCTCCTTAAATATTGCATGGTGAAATAATCATCTTTGGGGGGATTTGAAGAGTTTTCTAAAATCTCAATGATTGTCGTTGTCTGATCAATTTTATTGCTCATGGTAATTTTTAAGGGCAGATAAATACCATTGGCTTGTTTTTCGATTTTCTCAGAGTGCATCTCTTTCCAAAGTTTATTATCTTTGTTATAAAACTCAATCTTTATAGGAATCATCTCTGATTGCCACACCCACATTTTAACAGTCTTATAACTTTCTTCTTTGTCTTTTGGGGTTAATTCCAAAACATAACATTTCTTCCCATTGTATTCTTCATCTTTAAGTCTCTTTGCACTGTATTTGTCTTGATAACTTCCACTTATCTCTTCATAGGTAAAATCTGTTCCCATAAAATTATCTTTTGTCATATGGCCGGCAATGCGTCTCTCTCTTTTTAATGCTGGTAAATAAAGCCACATCTCCTCGGCATTACTTTTTAGATCTCTTAGAGATAAAAACTTTGTCCCTTTAACATCAGCTGGGGTTAAAAACTCAATTAGCTGTTTTTCATGAGTTTTTGTCTCAAGTCTGTATATTGACAGTGATTGCTGTTTTTCTTGTCCGCGGCGATTGATCGTTCTTAAACGAACTACTGCACTACCTGAGCCAGACAATGTAGAACTGCCTGTAATTTTTTGAAGTATCTCCTCACCACTAAGCTCTGCTGCCACAACTGTAACTGTTAACATCATAAATAGTAGCATCACCACAACTATATACGAGGTTTTGGGACGAAAGACTCTTTGCATACAAGACACCCCTCTACTCAATTTTTTCTTTGTCTCTTTTAACTAGGATTGCCGGAAGTAAAGTTAGTGCACTAAAAGCACTTAGTAGCATTGTCATTGCTGTTAAAAAGCCAAATAGTTTTATAGCTCTAAAATTGGAAACCACTAAGGTTAAAAAGCCTAAAAAAAGTGTTAATGCATTGAGATAGATCCCACTGCCACTTTTAACTCCTGTGTTATATATAGCTGTTTTCAGATCAGTGCCATTTCGTCTTTCACTTACAAAAGTACTCAAGTAATGAATCGAATAATCTACACCTATACCTATAGCTATTCCCGAAATCATCGAAGTAACAGCATCTAGAGGAATATTAGTAACGCCCATAAAGCCAAAGTTTACAGCAATTGTAACAATTAACGGTAGAATACTTAGTAAACCGTAAAGGAATGATTTCATTAGTAAGGTAACAATTATACTTACAGCAATCGAGGAAGTTAGTAAGCTTGTTATTTGGCTTTTGGCAAATTGATCCATTACTCGATAGATAACCTTTGGCATTCCAGTTAAAATAACTTGAACATCTTGATCATTTGCAAATTCTCTATCAAGAAACTCCTCTACTGTGTTAATCACACTTTTAATCTCTTCTGAACCTGCATTGGCAACACGGGCTGTGACAATTGCTTTGTCATAATCGTGGCTTACAAGATACTCTAAGTCCGAGCCCCCTTGCAGAGAGTATAAAAGTAACTCTTGGGCTACTGCTTCTGAACTATCAGGTATTTTATATTCATCTGTAAACGCCTTATTAATCTCTTTTACTACCGTTGCCAAAGAATTCGCATGACTAACATAAGGCACTGTTACAAGAAAGCTTTCAATTTTTTCTAGCTTTTCTAAGACTTCTGGTTCTTTAACTCCGTTAGATTTCTTTGTATCAACTACTACTGTCATCTGCAATGATCCACCAAATTGCTCTTCAACAATGTCTGTACCTAGAATTACAGGCGAGTTTTTTTCGAAGTACTTTAGCATATTTCCTTCTGTTTTTAACTTAAAACTTCCCCATATTCCAACTAAAGCTATAAGAACATAGATAAATATCGTTAATGTTGGGTTTTTAGCAACTTTTACGCCAACTCTACCTATTATTGTGCTATTAGTACTTGTGCTTTTTTTATTATTTTCTTTTTGTGGTAAAACGTTCAATACTGCAGGTATGAAAAACAATGATAAAAGCATAGCTACAACGACCCCAAAACCTGTAATAAGTCCAAAATACCTTACAGGTGGTATTGGGGAGGAAACTAAAGATACAAAACCAGCAACTGTTGTAAGAGATGTCATAAGAATAGGTGATAACATATCTTCCATGGTATTTTTAAGAGCGGTCTTTTTGTCATTGGTCTGGTTTAAATAACTAAAATACCGATTGATAATATGAATACCTTGAGCACTCCCGACTGCTAAAAGAATAACTGGCACAAGTACTGTAACAATAGACATTTTTATTCCCAAAAGAGCCATTAAGCTAACTGCCCAAAGTGCAGAAATAGCTACTGTTACCATTGGTAGTAAAACACCTTTTACTGAGCGAAAACCTAAAAATAAAACTGCTAAAAGAACAAAAAATACCAGTGGAGTCAAGATTAGAATATCTCGCTTCATAGTCTCTTCGGCATAATAAGCGCCATAGGCATCGCCTACTACATATATCTCTTCTGGTCCTCTGAAAGAGGCAACTAGATCACTAAGATGACCTGCTAGCACAGTTTCAGTTCCTGGCTCTATTGCTCCATCTGGTTTTATCATGATTATTGCTGCTTTCTCATCTTGTGAGATAAGTATGTCTTTATATGGACTTTCGTTGAGTCGTTTTTTATATCTTTGAATCTCCTCGGTAGTTTCAGGAATATAATCGCTCAAACGCACAACTTCCATCCCCCACTCACTGCCTTCTACAATTAAAGCATTGAAAGGAGAGATAACATCTTCTACCCCATCTAAATCTTTTATCTCTATAGATAACTGCTCAATCTTCTCTAGAGTACTTGCCTGATAGATATTTTCAGTTTTGATAGCAATCAATATTAAGCTTTGAGAGCCAAAATCATCGGTAACATTTTTTAGCTGCTCAATCACAGGGTCATTATCAGGAATTAAGTTTGCTAAATCAGCATCAAAGCGTAATTTGGGAAGAAATAAAGCTATAACTACACTTAAGATGGCTGTGATTATAATTGCTATCCATGGTCTATCTAATGCTTTAGTCACCCATTTTTTCACTGCTTTCACCTATCCTTGTTAAAGACTTTGACAAACCTTTTGTCAATCTGTAGAGACCTTACTCAATATACCTGAAAAAGCAGATCCTTATTCTTGAATGAGACTTCACTCATTTACATATTTAATCGTAAAACATTTTTACTATAAAGTCAATATTAACCACTAAAAGAACAAAAAAAGAGACTGCTTAAACAATCTAGCAGTCTCTAAGTCTCTATGTCTCTACTCTTTAACAAATAATCCTTCACAAAGCATTCTAAAAAGAACATCTGGAACTTTATTCCTTAACGATTCAAAGCTATCAAGGCCAATAAAACCACGGATAGCAACAGAGTTTACAGCTCCCATGATAGCAGTAGAACATATATCTACATCAATATCTGATTTTACACTTCCTTCTTTAATACCCTGCTCAAGCATATCTTTAAAAAAGCCGTTAATTAATAAAAGCCAGTCTAAAACCTCGTCATTAAGTCCTTGTGTCAATCGGTTACTCTCATCAAATATTATCTTACCTACTTTGACATTACTAATAATCCGATCATAGTAGATTTCGATAAACAATTTAATTTTTTTTGGAACTGAAGAGGTAGTCTTCTCTATCTCCAAAAAGACCTCTTCCATATCTTCCCGCTCGACTTTAAATATATAGTTCAAAATATCATCTTTATTTTTAAAATAATTATAGATAGTACCTACAGAACAGCCTGCTTCTTTAGCAATCTCGTCTGTAGTGGTAAGATGAAAACCACGCTCACTCATTACTACAATTGCCGCTTCTCTAATTCTTTCTTTCATATCTTCAGATCTAGGTCTAGCGATAATTCTCACCCCTTTGAAGCTTTATAAGACGTGTAGATTATTCGAGTTTTAGTAAATACAGAATAACTATACCTCTTAGCTAAGTACTTTGATATTCGACACTTAAACTAATAAATCCCTTTTTATGCTACAAAAATCATGATCAATTGTCTAAATAACTATAACAGTATCTTATTAAACTTAGAAGTATTATAATAGAGTTTTTAACAGAGAAGAATTGTGACCATCTGGTCATTTAGAGTCTTAACTACTAATGTTTATCACCAATAACTCCAAAGATGTATTGATACTCTGTAGTTATTAAATGGCTTAGTTTGTTTTTTTATCTTAACAAATATAACCATCTAGCTATTTTCCTTATGAAAAAATAATGCCTTATATCCTCTTTTTGAAGGGATATAAGGCACATAAAAGCAAACAACCTTTTTCTGTTATTTTTTATCCGTTCATTATTGTGTGCGATACATTCTTGATAGCTTAGGGCCCTATTTTATGAGATTAAGCTCTAATTGGTGTCAAAAGTAAGTTCAGTTTGAACCTGTTTGACGACTTTTTTCTTGAATGGTTCTTTCCATTCACCTTTTTTGAATTTGTTCCCTAAAATCGTCACTAAAAAAACACCATAAACTATTGGTCCTAACCAAGCACCCCAAACACCTAAGTTTAAGACGTTAACCCCTATATAACTTACTGGCATAAAGACACCAAATACACAAAGAGTTGTTGTTAACCCCGTAAACCTTGTTAGTCTTGCACCGTTTAAGGCTCCTCTTAAAACATTATAAGTTACATCTAATAGTTGATAAAACGCAATTAACCTAAGGAGTTTTCTACTTAATTCAAAGACATCTTTGTCAGAAGAGAAAGGATAGATAAAAACAGCTGGAAAGACCCAATACAATATACCAACTATAGCCATTATCCCTATACCTGTATAGATACCAGAGATACCATATTTTTCTGCTTTATCAGGATCTTTTTCTCCTAAAGAACGGCCAACTAAAGAACCGGTTGCTGCACCTATTGCAAAAGATGGCATAAAAGCAAGATCATTGAGTTGGTTGGCAATTTGACTTGCAGCAAGTTCGGTTGTGCCTAATCTTGAGACAAAAGTCATCAGAAATCCAAACGAAAAAATATCAATAGAATCGGCAACACCCATGGGAAAACCAAGTAAAAGCATCTTTTTTATTTCCGCAAAACTAGGAAAGTTTACATTCAAAAAGAAATCATATTCTTGGTTGTACTGCTTTATTACCACAATGATATAAATTATTAGTTCAATAACCTGGGCAATAACAGTACCCCAAGCCGCCCCTTGAATACCCATC
>DUTE01000114.1 GCA_012842235.1 Bacillota bacterium | reverse complement strand
TTTGAAGAATTCTATCATAGGGTTGCTGCAGGAGCGATGCCTACCACCTCTCTGGTAAACGTGGGGGAGTTTATAAACTTCTTTGAAACATTTCTAAAAGATGGTAAAGATATCTTACACATTTCTGTATCCTCAGGATTGTCAGGTGTATACAACTCAGCTAGAATCGCAAGAGATGAACTATTGCCAAAATACCCTAGTAGAAAAATTCTTCTTCTAGATTCTTTAGGAGTATCATCTGGTTATGGTTTACTTATGGATATAGCTGCTGATCTGCGAGATGAAGGCTTAACAATTAATGATGTCTACTCAAGAGTTGAAGAAAGAAAGCTTAGTGTACACCACTGGTTTTTCTCCTCCAATTTATCTCATTATAGGCGTGGTGGCCGTGTATCAACTACATCAGAAGATATAGAAACGTTGCTTATGTGCCAGCTTTTATCTATAGGTTATGATGGAAAGCCCTTACTTCACGCGAAGATCCGTGGCAAAAGGTATGCCATTGAGCAAATTGTACACATGATGGAGGTTAATGCAGAAAACAGAAAAGAGTATTCTAGTAAGTGCTTTGTAGCCCATTCTGCATGCTATGACGATGCACGTAAGGTAGCAGACCTTATCGAAAGTAAATTTCCTCTACTTAATGGCCCTGTTATGGTTAATAACGTTGGTGCGGTAAACGGCTCACATGCAGGGCCAGGAACCGTTGCCCTTTTCTTTTTAGGTGACAATCGCTAAGGTTGACTTTTCATTACAGATTCTCATGGATTAAAATTTGGAGCGTATTAAGTAAGCTGCACAAAATATAATAATAATATTGAAGGGAGAGCTCATGGACAAAACAGTTAAATTTGCAAAAATAGTTAGGATTATCACGATTGCACCAATAATGGCTTTAGTAGCACTGAGCATTCTTTATGTCGTATCTCCAGATATCTTTCAGAACTTTACAAATTATATTTTATCGGTCCTATTTCTTACGGTTATGCCAGTTTTAGCTTATCCATTACAACCACTTATTCCCAAATATCGCAATCAAGGTAGGGAGGGACAACGTAATTTAGCAATCGTGATGGCTGTTTTAGGGTATTTGTGTAGTATCGTGTCGGCATTTTGTTTTCATATGCCTAAGAAGGTATGGCAAATATATCTGACATATTTTATATCTGGTACAGGTATATTATCTTTTACTAACGTTCTCAAAGTTCGTGCTAGTGGACACGCTTGTGGGGTAGTCGGTCCTATCTCATTAATGGTGTATTTCATTGGCACAAAAGCCCTTTTGGGTATTCCCGTTCTTATACTGGTATATTGGGCATGCCTCAAACTAAAAAGGCACACAGTATATCAATTGTTTTGGGGCAGTATGATCCCTATATGTTCCTTAATAATAACAGTATTATTTACAGGTTAATAATTTGTTCACTACCTGATGAGACTTCTTTTACGTAATTTGTCATTATTTAGTGTTAACTCGACGTTTTTATAAGGTAGCAGAACTTTTATTGTGATGTAGAGTGTGGGATTGCTTTAAGCAATTGACTTATTCTTAAACGAACTAGTTTCGTTACGCCTGTGGTCGCTAATAACTCACCTTTAAAAAATAAAGTAACTGAACTAAGATATAAACCTTTCAGCAGTTTTGCCTCTGAATTACACGAATCTAAGTATACCTTCTAAATAAACAAATGCTACCTACCTTATTTGTAAAAGTTATTACTATTTTTAGATTGAAATAAGTTTTACAAGTTAGGAAAAGCATTTGTGCAAAAAAACAACAGTTCACTGTTGACTATCTTTGTATGTAATGTTTGCTATGCACTTAGTAGGCCAAAAGTTATGTAAAAAAAGAAGTTTGTCGTTATGATGAATCTCCACAACCGGTTTTTTTAAGGTAGGGAAAAGCCAACGGACAATAATGAAATTATGTATACGATTGGTGCCTACATCTATGCACGCAAAAAACCTAACTTTATTGAAG
>DUTE01000113.1 GCA_012842235.1 Bacillota bacterium | reverse complement strand
CTCTGCCAAGTTGGGCTACTTGTTATTGAGGGTCATCAGCGTTGGGTTTATGCTTGTGCCAAGCATTTTCCTGGAAAAGGAGATATCGCCATAGATTCTCATATAGATCTACCTACTGTAGCCCATGATAAAGAACGTTTAGAAAGAGTGGAACTTGTACCATTTAAGGAGGCTATCGATGCTAAGGTTGGAGCTATTATGACTGCTCATGTTACATTTCCAGCCTTTGACCCAACAATAGGTCTTCCGGCAACACTATCTCGTCCGGTTCTTACTGGCTTACTAAAAGAAGAACTTGGCTTTAGTGGTGCAGTTATAACCGATGACCTTGAAATGGGAGCTATTGCCAATTACTTTGGTATTGGCGAAGCAGCAGTTATGGCAGTAGAGGCAGGGGCCGATATTGTTCTTGTATGTCACACAAAAGAGGCTCAGATCGAAGCTTATAATGCTCTTTACGAGGCTTTTAGTAGTGGGAGGATTCCTCTTAGTCGCCTTGAGGATGCACTCACAAGAATTAATCGACTGAAACAAAAAAGCCAAAAGTATCCCGATATCTATTGGCACAAAAATTGGCAGTTAACACTTGATACATCTCTTAGAGCTATTACCCAATTAAAAAATAACGATCTCCCCTTGATTCCTGGAAAAAACAAAGTCAAGCTATTTTTCCCTGAGATCTCAGGGCTAGTGCAGGTAGAAGATATATTAAAAAGTGAGACTTTAGGGCCGTTTTTAAGTGAACACGGTATAGAAAACGAAGAAACACTCTATCCCTTAAAGCCTACAGCTAAAGAGATAGAGCAGTTTGTTTCCGAGAGTAAAGACTTTAATACGGTGGTTTTTTGCTCCTACAACGCTCACCTTAATAAAGAGCAAGTGGAGATGGCCAAGGCACTTTCTAGATTAGATAAGCCATTTATTGTAGCAGCACTTAGAAATCCTTATGACTACAATGTGATTCCTGAGGCTTCAACCTTTATCTCTACCTATTCTTACCGTCCTGCATCCTTGAGAGCTCTAGCAGCTGTTCTTACAGGCAAAGCTCAAGCAGAGGGGAAACTACCAGTGAAAGTGAGGGCCTAAAATGCCAAATTTTCGCTTTGTTTTTGCAGCTGATGCCCATACAGGCCGTTTTGAACCGGGAACAAAATCATGGCAAGAGTTACTAAAAGAGATACAAACCTTAGATCCTTGTCCTGAGTTTATTATCTTCGGTGGTGATATGGTAGAAACTGGAATGGATTGGGAATACGAGATTTTTAAAGAGACAATAGAAAAACTACCTATACCAATCTATCCTTGCCTAGGAAACCATGAAAGTAGATGGACTGAGGATCTCTACCAGAGTTATATCCAAAGCTTTTATCCTTGCCCTCGCTACTATTCTTTTGATTTTAAGGGTATCCATTTTGTGATTTTAGACTCTACTATATATGCCCAAGCTTATGGTCATATTGAAACTAACCAACTAAACTGGTTAAAAAAAGACCTTGAGTCTTTATCCCCAGAAGATCTAGTTGTTATTGTGAGCCATCATCCCTTAGCCTATCCCACTGAATTTACAGACAATTGGGACACTGTTTTTCGAGTATGTGAAGGTAAAAACTTAGCTCTTCATCTTTCTGGCCATGGACACAGCGCAGTTTCGTGGAATTTTGAAAATTTGCTCTGTCTTATGGCACCGGCTGTTATGTCTAGACAGTATCTTATCTGTGATGTAGTTGATAAGGAAATAAAGATTTGGAAAAAAACATTAGGTGAAGAGCCTGTGTATTGGTGTAGTTCTAGCTTAAATAACACTCCTCAAAGAGCTTTTAATCTGCCTAAAGACCCCCAAAACTGTCAGTGGCAGTACAAAACAGGTGGAGCTATATTCAATGCTGTAGCCCTAGGAGAAAATGAGGTCTGTCTTAGCTCCTCTGATGGAGCTTTACATTGTCTAAATAAGAAAAACGGTGAACTTCTTTGGAAGTATCAAACAGAGGATATGCTTGTTGGTGAGCCACTTATTACCTCAATTAACCACAGATTAGCCGTGGTATTTACAGCAGGTCAAGGAGCAGTCTTTGCTCTAAGAATTGCTGATGGTAAACTTATTTGGCAACACACTTCTAAGAGAGCTCTTTGTTCTAGTCCCAATGTCTACAAAAATCACCTTTATTTCGGCGAAGCCCATGGTTTTAGTGCTTTAGATCTCAATAATGGGAAACTTTTATGGAGAAAAGAGATTGATGGCCTAGTCAATG
>DUTE01000112.1 GCA_012842235.1 Bacillota bacterium | reverse complement strand
TTTACTTCTTTGTTCTCTGTAATTCGACACTTGCCTAAGTTTTCCTGCAAGCAGAAAGACACCCTAGGGTGTCTTTTTCTTTTTGAAACAGCACTATAACACATTTGGGTCGTTCAACTAGTGATTTTACTAGTGGCTTCACTACACTACTAAATCAGTTCAAATTGTACTGTAAAAATTAAAAAGTTAAAGAAACCATAAAAAGCACTCGCTAGAGTGCTTTTTATGTCTTTCCCTCCCAGTAAACTTTCTCAAGGTTTCAGCTGGAGGGATTGGCCATGATACTATGCTCTAATTATAGTATAATCTCTACCTGCCGAACAGTCGCTGCCAAAAGCTTTTCCTCTGCTTCTGCTCTTGCACCTCACGCAGCACTGCCATCAATTTCCGATCCCGTTCTTCTGCTGCGTTCTCCTGCTTTTCAACCCTAGTTTTCAATGCTTCCATTTCCGCCTTTAACTCTTCGTTTTCAGTAACAATCCTCACGATTTCTTGCTGGGCCACAGCAATCTGCCGCAGTGCTTCAACCACATTTACCGTTGCTGCTGCGCTGCTGCTGTTGTCTTCTGCGATAGTGATTTCCCTAGTAAACTCAAGGGCTAGGCGTTCCGCAATCTGGTCTGCGGTTAGTTCTTCCGCAGCCAGTTCTGCGATTCGTCTAAACACCGCCACCGCTTCTATAGGGTACCTTCTTTGCCGGCCTGTCCCCTGTGTTGGTATGTATTCTTCGTGCCGATCCCGCCAATAGCGCAAGGTGGACTCAGGCACCCCTAATTCCTTACTTATCCTCTGTATGGTAAAAAGCTCTTTCAAGCCGTCACTTCCTTCTGCGGTTCTCCGCAACACTTTCTGCGGTTCACATTAAAAGTCCTTTTTTGTAAACTAAGTTAGGTAGTAAACATGAGCTTTTGAAAGATTTAGCGAGATTTCAAGAACCGCAAAAGACAGCAACCTAACCCCTTTTCATAGACAGCAAAACCGCCGCTCACGGCCAGAAACGGCCGTAAACGGCGGTTTATGTTTTTGTTGGTTGTCCATAATGTGGATTATCGGACATTAATCATAAATAACTCATGCCGCTTTAAAACCTACAAAAGAAGTCCTGTACTGCCTTTTCAACTCATTTATTGTTATTTTCTAATGCTAGTTCATACCTTCCCTTGTTTATTGCGTCTGCTAACCAATTTTCCCCTCCTCTTCTTCTCTTGAATATACAATAATACTCCTCTTGGGTTTTTGTATCATTGATTTTTATGATTAGAGCTTTATCGTCTTTGAGTTTATCACTAAAAGCAAACGCACCAAACAATATAAGATTTTTAAGCGAAACATCAGACGTCCTTATGATTTCTGCCTTTACTTGCGACAAAGGAAACCTCAGGGGATGTTTGTTGTCCTCAACTAAGAAAACACTTTTGTCACTAACCGCTAAAGTAATTTCTCTTTCCCAAGATGGAACAAGTGGGTGGTTATTACCTATTATCGTTACCACCTCTTTCTTGACAATGTTTTCGCCAAGTTCGTTCACAACTTGCTTTAAGCTATCCTCTCTGGCCTCGATTTCTTTGTTGTGTCGGTATATAGCAAATATCCCAATTAAAGCTAAGCCAACTACCAAAATTAACAGTTGCATAAACACTCACCCCCCCATTTTTTTCTTACATTCACTTTGAGTCGAATTCAGTCTTGGAGTTTCGCAAGGATGAACTCCGGACTTTTTACGTTATAGATAACCTCCTGGCCTAGCTGATCCACTCGCAACAATCCGTTCTTTTCATCGTACTCTTTAACCACACAATTTAATCGTTCTCCCACCTGGCCTCCGTCTTTTGTGGTAAGTACATACTTTTTACCTAACTGGAACATAGAGCCTCGCCCCTTACTCCTTTTTCACTATTCTGTATTCTATGAGTAGGGATACAACTCCTTTAGTTTGATGGTTAATAGCCAGTAGAACTCATCCGGCTTTGCAGGTTTATCACCTGTTAAATGAATCTTAACTTTTATTTTAACCACAACTGTGCAATTAGCGCCCCTCCTATGCCAGAAAGGATGGATGTTAGGAGGGTGAATATATTAACCTTGTACTGTTGTGCTTTGCGAAGCTTGATATTCGTATTAGTTTCCATCTTCATCGCGCGGATCATAGAACAACTATCCTCTATGGCGAGCTCCCTACATTCTTTCTCGTTAACCCAATTCCACATCCGAGTAATATAATTAATGTCGTATTTCTCATCAATAAGTGGTTTAAGAAACCTCGTTCGTACTTCAAAACAAGTATCCAAATAAATCTCGAGTTTCTTTCGATAGTATTGATACTGTAATTCCTGCATTTTCTTGACGGTATCTTCCCTACTACTTTGGCCAGAGATCTCTTTAGCCTGTAGATCGCCCCTTCTTTCGCTATACCATTCCCCAATTGGTCTTGTATTGAGCATTAGTCGCCATTCAATTATTTTTCTAACTTCACGATCACTTACTGGGTTAAAAACATCCGATATAAAGCACATCAAGTATCACCCCCCCCTTAGAAATTTAGTTCCTAACAAACGATATAACCCCGCTACATCAATTTCCTAATCAAGAAAAATATACCACAAGGCTCGTAAAAACTATGTTCAATGGCGTAACACCTTCACTTCCAGCAATAAAAGACCCACAAGTACACAAAGCACGGCCTTTCACGTACCCAGCGGCTTCTACCCCCTCCAGAATGCGTTTTAAGCCCCCGATATTTTAAGGCACATATAAAACCATTTGAAGGGACTAGTGTGACTACCTAACTTTTAATCAGGGCATCTAACGTGCATTAAAAACATCTCTAGACTAGGTATCGTAGTAAATGACTCCCTGATTTGTAATCAGCGGCTTGTCCGGACATTTGAGTACACATAGGCCAAGTAGCCGCTGATTACAAATCAGGGAGTCATTTACTACGATACCTAGTCTAGAGATGTTTTTAATGCACGTTAGATGTGACTACCTAACTTTTAATCAG
>DUTE01000111.1 GCA_012842235.1 Bacillota bacterium | reverse complement strand
TCTGTCTCTAAGAAACTCAGAAGCTTGTGGGTATACTCTCTTTCAAAGTATTGGATCTTGACGCCATCTTCTAATAAAGCTTGCGTGATAGTGTAATATTCATCTATAGGTTCAAAATCTAAAAGATCTACAGACATGCCAAACTGCTCCATTACAGTCCCATAACCCCGTTTTTTTAGCATTTCAAAGGCTATAGGATAAGCATCAACATCCACACCAGGGATAAAATAATTCGGTACATATGTGGAAACAACCACATGTTTCTTACCTTTTTCTTTCAGATAGCTTTCTGCTTTTTCAAACATGGCTGTGGCAATTCCTTGTTTGCGGTAGTCTTCATGGACAAAAAAGATTGTAATCCAGCCTGTATCTTCTTGCATACCTACTCCTGTTATAGGTACTTGGCGATACAAAGACAGCAAAAAGCCCACAACCTCTCCATCAACCTCAGCAACAAAAGCTCCCTCTTCGGTAAAGTTTTCATCGTTTAAGACCTTTATCTGAAAGTCTTCGATGGAAATGGAATCTCTTTTTAGAGAATGATTCCACAGCGAAACAACCGGCTCTAAATCTTTGACCATATACGGCCTGATTAAAAATTGGGACATTTTTTCCCTCCTATCTCCTAAGTTCCAAATATTAACTCCCTATACTCTTTAGTTCGTACACTAATACTGCTTTCCTTCTTATATTGTTTGATTTTTACATAATATAAGAACCTAAAAAAGCACGGGAAATCCTGCTTTTTTAGGTTCTTTTCTTTAACATTATACTAGTTGTTCACACGTCTCTAAAAATACTCGAAGATCCTCTAGTGACCTTTTAGCATAATACTCTTTTCTCTCCATTTTCTTTCTAATCTTTGTCTCTGGAGGTGGCAAAAGACCAAAGTTGGCATTCATTGGTTGAAAATTCACCTCTGAAGTAGAGACTATATAGTTAGGTAAAGCACCAAGAAGTGTTGTTTGTGGAAGGGTAATAGGTTTTTTGCCTAAAAGCAGATTGACAATATTTATTCCTGACAAAAGCCCCGAAGCAATCGACTCAACATACCCTTCTACACCTGTAATCTGACCTGCCAAAAACAGATCACCGCGTTTTTTAGTCTGGAAGGTAGCCAGAAGTGATTTAGGCGCATTGATAAAGGTATTTCTATGCATTACCCCAAGCCTAACAAAGTCGGCATTTTGCAGAGCCGGAATTAGGGAAAAAACCCTTTTTTGCTCTCCCCATTTCAAGGATGTCTGAAAACCTACAAGGTTATAGAGCCTTCCTTGTTTATCATCCTGCCTTAACTGTACAACTGCATACGGTTCTTTACCTGTCTTTGGGTCTATTAAGCCAACTGGCTTTAAGGGGCCAAAACGTAGAGTATCATAGCCTCTTGAAGCAAGTTTTTCTATAGGCATACAACCTTCAAAAAAGGCATCCTCCTCAAAGGCTTTTTTCTGAGCTGACTCTGCAGAAATCAGTGCCTGATAGAAGGCATCATACTCTTCTTTGTTAAGAGGTGCATTAAAATACTCCCCTTCGCCTTTGCCATAACGCGAAGCCCAAAAACCTTTTGTCTCATCTAAGGATACCCTTGTAACAATCGGGGCTGCTGCATCATAGAAATAGAGATGCTCTTCTCCGAGAAACTCGCCAATAGCCTTTGCTAAAGGCTCAGAGGTAAGAGGGCCTGTAGCAATAATTGTTGCCGTATCAGGTATCTCTAAGACCTCTTCTCTTTTTATTTCTATTAAAGGTATACCTGCAAGTTTTTCTGTTACTAACTGAGAAAACTCATCTCTATCAACTGCTAATGCTCCTCCCGCCGGCACCTTTGCTTTTTCAGCTAACTCAATTAAAAGAGAGCCCATAAGTTTTAGTTCTTCTTTTAAGAGCCCTTGGGCAGAGGTTATTTCCTTAGAGCCAAGAGAGTTACTACAGACAAGCTCAGCGAGGTTCTCACTAACATGAGCTGGGGTATTTTTAAGAGGACGCATCTCAAAGAGCTCAACAGCAAAACCACGTTTCGCAATCTGGTAGGCAGCCTCGCTACCAGCTAAACCTCCGCCAACTACTTTTATTTTCATCTTTTACCTCCCAAATAAAAGAGGCACAAAAGGACCAAGTAACCTTTGTGCCTGTCTTTTTTTAAAACTGAACTCCTACTGCTAAATTGAATGCCGCAGTTTTTTGAAAGTAGTCACTACTCATTACAGCTACATCTGCTTTTACAGGCCCAAAATTAAATCCTAATCCTGCACTGAGATCTGTTTTTTCATTGCCTATTTCATCTTTAGAAAAAGTTGCTCCACCTCTAAGATCTAAAAGCCAAAGAAGTTTCTGTTCTAAACCTATTCTAAGTTTACCCGAATCAAAACTTTTATTTAAATACAGATCTGTATAGTCTAAAGCAGCTGTAAAGCCTGCCTTTGGTAGTCTTAAAGCTACACCAAAGTTTAGATAAGGATCGACCTTTGATGTATATGAAGAGCCGTCTTCAGGTTCCCATACTATCTGGGAATAGAGATCTTTTATACTAAGGCCTGTACTCAACATACCAAAATTAGCTAAAAGTCCAAAATCCAAACCTACACCCTGTCCCGATAGGGAGTTTTGCTTAATACCTGTATTGCCCGCTAACAGGAGATACTCTTCTTTAGACGCCTGATAGAGCTTAATGTTTGTACCAACAGAGACATTTTCGAAAAAACTAATAAGTGGTAGAGCAAATGCTATATGAGAGGTATTTATCTGATCAACATTCACTTGGCTTTTGCTTTTATCTGCTGAAACAACATAGGTTGGTTGGAAACTAAAACCAAAACGATTGGTAGCAAAGCCAGCACTTCCCCCTGCTGTTGCTGTAAAATCAGTATTAATTCCCATTAGTTCAAAAGTCTCTTTTAGTTTATTACCTTCTTTGAAGTATTCGATAACATTTTTATAATTTTCTTCATCTTCCATCCCAACGTTGGCATTAACTTTAAGAGAAATCTTCTTTATTTGCGTCATACCGGCCGGGTTATAAAATATTGCACCAACATCATCGGCTACAGCTATAAACGCACCACCCATGCCTAGGGCACGAACATCTGTAGCATAGATTGAAGAAGAAATAACCAATATTAGCAAAAAAAGGTAAAGTGTTTTTTTCATAAAGAGCACTCCTTTTATAACATTTTGGTTTAAAGGATAGTTATCCACATAAATAGGCACTGAAACCGCAGTTATTCACAGACTTATCCACATTATCCACAAGCAGTTATTCACAACCCTACAGTCCTAGGCGAGGATCAGCATTTAGATCCCATTTTGCTCTATCACCTTTTAAATAGCGGTAATAACCACAACAGGCAATCATTGCTGCATTATCTGTACACAGTACCTTAGGTGGGTAATAAAGTGCTAGTCCCTCTTTAGCACAGGCCTTATCTAGTTGATCACGAAGCCTCTGATTGCTTGCAACACCACCAGATAATAAAACTCGATCTACCCTCTTAAGTTTTGCTGCCTTAATAGTTTTTTCTACTAAAACCTCAATTACAGCTTCTTGGAAAGATGCAGCTACATCATTTATATCGACCTTTTCTCCCTTTTGTTCAGCATTATGAGCCATGTTAATAACTGCTGTTTTTAGACCAGAAAAACTAAAATCTAGCTCATCAGGGAGAGCTTTAGGAAAAGAAAAAGCTTGAGAATCTCCGTCTTTAGCTGCCTTTTCAATGGCAGGTCCCCCTGGGTAGCCAAGGCCTAATACTCTGCTTATTTTATCGAAGGCCTCTCCTGCTGCATCATCTCTTGTTTGACCGATGATCTCATAACTACCCATCTCTTCAATAAATAAAAGAGTTGTATGTCCCCCGGAGACTGTTAAACAAACTAAAGGAGCTTCTAGTTCTGAATAGGCTAGAAAGTTAGCATAGATATGACCTTCTATGTGATTTACGCCTATAAGAGGAAGGTCTCGACTATAAGCGATTGCCTTAGCTGCAGATAGACCAACTAAAAGACCACCAACTAAACCAGGACCATAAGTAACAGCTACTGCATCTATCTCATTAAGAGTTAACTTTGCATCAGTCAAAGCTTTTTTAACCACAGGATTAATAAATTCCAAGTGTTTTCTTGAAGCAATCTCAGGGACTACTCCACCATAAGCCTTATGCCAAGGAACCTGGGTTGCTATAACATTAGATATTATCTCTCTGCCATCAGAGACTACAGCTGCTGCAGTCTCATCACAGCTTGACTCTATACCAAGTACATTAATAGACATGTTTTCACCTCAGTCTTTTTGCCAATTTCCCGTCTCCCGATAATCTAGACATTTTTTTTAGATACAAGATATTAGATATAAAATCTAACATCTGAGATCTCAGTATCCTTATCTTTTGAGTCAAAAGTCTTTCTATGTACTGGTAAGACTTAATTTAACTCATTTAGTTACTGATTATAGTTTGAGGAAAAAAGCTACATCGTCGCCTATAGCTTATCAATATAACTCTTTCTTTTCAGAAGAAAAAGCGGGTAATATCCCGCTTAGCCAGC
>DUTE01000110.1 GCA_012842235.1 Bacillota bacterium | reverse complement strand
TTTTGATTTCTTGTTAAGAAAGAGACAACAAGCAATGACTAAGGAAAAGTACTCATTTCCCTAGCTTAGAGAGTCGGTGGTTGGTGCAAACCGATGCAGGGTGGTGGGGAATCCGCCTTAAGAGCTGATGGTAAACCCATCCGGTATAAAGCCCGTTATAGCTAAGCAAGTGGGTCATATTTTTGACCAAACAGGGTGGCAACGCGGGAATTACCTCTCGTCCCTGACAGATATGTCAGGGTTGAGAGGTTTTTTTATATTTAAATTTCAAGCTTCTGTCTTTAGCGCGCAAAGACGAGTGGAGCTGAGAAGAGAATAAGGAGAGATGAGAAATGCTTGTAAAGGACAGATTATTGATCCCAGGACCATCTCAAGTACCACCTCAGGTGAACTCTGCGATGATTCGTCCAATTATGGGTCACAGAAGCAATGATTTTTCTAAGCTACATGAAGAGATTGGTCAAAAACTAAAAGAGATCTTTCAAACTGAAAATGAAGTTTTAATATTAACTGGTTCAGGTACTGCTGCTATGGATGCTAGTGTTAGCAGTGTTGTTAACGAAGGAGACCCGGTTTTGTGTATTGTTACGGGAAAATTTGGTGAGAGATTTGCCGAACTTGCAGAAGCCTATGGTGCAGATCTTACTGTTTTAGAGTATGAGTGGGGAGACACTTACGATTTAGATGAAGTAAAAAGGGTAATGGCCGAGAAAAAATATAAATTAGTCTGTGCCACACACAATGAAACCTCCACAGGTGTAACAAATAATATTGCCTCACTTGGGGAACTTTGCCAAAAACATGATGCTCTTTTACTTGTTGATGCAGTTTCTAGCATGGGTGGCATGGATATTAAGACAGATGCTTGGCATGTAGATCTAATGGTTACAGGTTCTCAGAAAGCTTTCATGCTACCACCTGGATTAGGTTTTGTCTCCCTTAGTAAAAGAGCAATTGAGGTAATTGAAAATAACGATTCGAAGAATTATTATGTAAGTCTTAAAAAAGCTAAAAAATCACAGAGCAAATGGAGCACACCTTTTACACCTAATGTCTCTTTGTTTTATGCTCTAGATGCTGCCTGCGATATGATTCTTGAAGAAGGTTTAGATACTGTCTTTGCCCGTCATGAACTCCTTACTCAGGCTTGTCGCAAAGCAGTTGAAGCTTTAGGTCTGAAACTTCTTGCCAAAGAAGAGAATGCTTCAAGAACAGTAACTGCTTTTACAGGGGATGTCGATACAGAAAAGGTCCGCTCTATTATGAAGAAAAAATATGGCTTTGCCATAGCCGGTGGCCAAGATAGATTAAAGGGCAAGTTAATTAGAATTGGCCATATGGGTTATATGGATATAGTAGATCTTCTAGGTTGTATTTCAGCTTTAGAATTATCTTTAAAAGAAGTGGGTTATCCTGTTGAACTAGGAACAGGAGTTAGAGCAGCTATGGAAGTTGTCTACGAAGGAGGCAGAGCATAGTGACTGAGGCAAAAAAACGAGTCCTTATCTCTGATCCTGTTGCTCAAGAAGGTATTAAACTCCTTGAAGATGGAGGCCTAGAGGTTGTAGTTAACACTAAACTTGATGAAGAAGGTCTTTGTGAGGAGATAAAAGACTTTGATGCTCTTATAGTTAGAAGTGGTACTCAAGTTACCAAAAAGGTTATTGAAAGCGGTACAAGGCTTAAAATAATTGGTAGAGCAGGTGTGGGTGTAGATAATGTAGATATCCCTGCAGCCACAAATAGAGGAATTGTTGTAGTTAACTCTCCAGCGGGAAATACTTTTGCAGCTGCAGAGCTTACAATATCACATCTATTAGCTCTTGCACGCAATCTTCCTCAGGCTTGTACCTCTCTAAAAGAGGGTAGGTGGGATCGGAAGAAATATACTGGGGTAGAGGTTAGGAAGAAAACCTTAGGTATAGTAGGTTTAGGAAAGATCGGTAGAACTGTAGCCACAATTGCCCAAGGTCTATCTATGAAAGTTATCGGTTATGATCCTTTTATCACAAAAGAACAGGGAGATAGCTTAGGGATAAGACTAGTTGAACTTAATGATCTTTTCCAAGAGAGTGATTTTATTACCTTCCACTTACCATTAAATTCCCAAACTAAGAATATGGTCTCGACAAAAGAATTTGCTTTAATGAAAAAAACGGCTTATTTGATAAATGTCGCTCGAGGCGGAATTATCGATGAGAAGGCTTTATACCATGCAGTTAAAAATGGTCAGATCGCAGGTGCTGCTTTAGACGTATTTGAACAGGAACCTTGTACAGATTCACCTCTTTTAGAACTTGAGCAGATAATTGTTACCCCACATCTTGGTGCATCAACTATTGAGGCACAGATTAATGTAGCCATTGATGTAGCAGAAGATGTAGTAGGCTTTCTAAATGGACGCCCGGTGGCTCATGGAGTTAACATGCCAGCAATTGCTCCAGAGGTTTTTGCTAATGTTGCTCCTTTTATTGGTACTGCTGAATCTTTAGGTAGCTTATTTGGGCAACTTTTCCCGAAAAATGCCTCAGAGCTTGAGGTAATCTATAGGGGTAAGCTCTCAAATTTTGATACTTCGATTCTTACATCATCTTTAGTCAAAGGTCTTTTGTCATGGGGGCTTGAGCATCCAGTAACTCTTGTTAATGCTATGCTGGAAGCTAAAGCTAGAGGGATTAAAATAAAAGAGGTTAAAGAAGTTCAAAACGGATCTGCAGATCTAATTGCTATTCGTGGCCGTGGGAAAAACGAGCATATTTTAGGAGCTACTTTTGTATCAGAGCTTGGGCCACGTCTTCTCAATCTAGATGGTTTTCGGGTAGATATTGAATTAGGTGGAAATATGTTAGTTGTACCCCATAAAGACCAACCTGGAATCATTGGCAAGGTAGGTATGATCCTTGGAGATCATAATGTGAATATAGGGGCCATGGATGTAGGTAGAAAAGGTCAAGGCCAAGAAGCAGTTATGCTTCTTGTAATAGATCAACCACTACCTAAAGAGGGATTAGCTAAGATATCTCAGATAGATGGTATTTACGATGTTCTCGATGTTACTCTTTAACTAAGATACTAAAAAGCACTAGGTTTTTACCTAGTGCTTTTTTATATTTAAAGCTTAATCCTTATACACCTTAGAAACCTTATAATTTACATCTTTTTTAAAAAAGCAGGTGTATACTCCGTAGTTGCTATGCGGGTTTTAGTAATATTTTACGAGCTTTGTTAGAAACTACCATTGGTTTAACTGAATTAAAAGCATAAACATTTTTTGGTTTTAAGTAGTTATTTGATATTTGTTTTCTTTAGAAAAGACAAAAAGATTAAGTGCGGGAATCTCAAAAAATCGTTAAAAGCCAGGGCTTAGGGGCTTTCAAAGTCGAAATATAAAAATGAAATAAACGTCAGTACAATAGTGGTATTAACAGGTGGATATTATTAGTGGGTGTCCAAAACAGAAAATTCAATAAATTCCTACAGGAGAATGCTTGTAGTTTAGA
>DUTE01000109.1 GCA_012842235.1 Bacillota bacterium | reverse complement strand
GAAAAGGATAATGATTCTTAATTCGAAAAAAAGTATATCACACCCAAGTAGGACTTACAACACCCTTGGGGAAAAATTTGCAAAGGACTAAAACACCAAAAAATGACAAATAGATGCAAAATACAGAAAAAAAGTTTGATTATCAGCTACCACTGCTAGCTGCCACAATTGTTCTGAAAGAGGTCTTGGGAGGAGAAAATGAGAAGTCTATTTCAGTGGTTTTCAAATCTTCAATTTGGCGATTGGTTATTGTTTGCCTATTTATTTAGGTTTTGCAGGTCAAAGAACTTAGAACCTAACAGATATTCACGTATTGGTATTTTATGATAAAATAAACTTGATAAGGTAGCTTTGGTTTGAAGGGTAAATGTTTTTTTAAAACGGTATTTAGCTTTAAGGCATATAAGAAAAGCAAAAATAAAATCGCTATTTAATGTTTTTCATAACGAGATTTTCTGGTAGCCCTAAATTTACTTCCTTATTTATAGGGTTTGAATTCTCGTGCTTTTTTGGAGCTGATTATGTAATTAAAGTATAGTATCATAAACGAAGGTAGACTTCATACAGAATTGGGTGATAAATAATGATACTAGTCTCTTCATGCTTCACACTCTTTTTAGTCAGAGTTGTTTTTCCAAATCGTTTCTGGAAATTCACTTTTTTGTTCTGTCCTTTTCTTTTTTTTAGAATTATCTTGTCTAGAGCCACTGTAAGAAGGCTTACTCCGTTTCCTCTTGAAAAACGGTTAATTGATAGTATGGATTTTGGCAAGTATACGATACTCGAAGATCGAAAAGGCACTAAGTTAGAAGTTATTAAAGTAGATGAAAAGACTCAAACAATAGTTTCAGGGGCTTTAGTTTATAAGAAAGTACCTGGTTATCTACTCCTATTAGGTGAAGACAAGTATTGGATTGTTTTTTTGCGCAAAGAAATTGTTAGGGTCTATAATCATCTAGAAGAGATTCCCCGTCTTTTACGTCGCTTTTTTACTCGTATGGAAGAAACAATATAAATAAAGACACAAAAGAGTGTTGTTGAAAATGGTGGTGAAGCTGAAAAATAATGAAATTAGTTGCCCGTTTAATGTGGCGGTTAGTTAGTAAGTGTTATCTTAGACCAAAAGGTTATATAAGTGCAGCAGAGCTATTAGAACACTCGTTACAAAATCATCCTAGTGATTTAAATTTTACAAATGGTGATAGAATAACGAAGCAAGTGGTGGAATCTCAAGATTGGCAAAATCTAATGATCTCTCTTATTAACGACGCTAAAACAAATGGACAGAACGAAATTAATGTCTCAACAACAGGAAGATTCACAGATGAGGATCTTGATTGGGCACTTCACCAATATTACATCGACGTTTCCGGTAGATTAAAGGATAATATTTGGGATCTTTATGTAGAGATAAATGATATCTACGATTTTGCATTTAATACTAAATATGGTAAAGAGTGGCGTTGGCGGTTTGCTACAGCTGGTATAAAACTTGCCTCGCTAGATCAAGCAGCAGGTGTTGTTGTACCGTATAATGTAACTATTGGTTTTAATGTATGTGTCAGAGAGGATAAAACAAAAGAAACAATAGAGTATTCATTTTTAGCTTGAACTCTTAAAACTAAAAAGGTTGGTTTGAAAAAAACACTTAACAATAAGGTTTTGCAATTATAGAGTTAAATAGATTTAGTTTTTAGTTAGTGTTTTTTGCAAACTACAACCTAAAAAAGCAAAGGAAAATAAAAGTACAACTCAAGATTTGCGTTATAAATTGGTCTAATAAAGATGCTAGCTCCTAGTATATATACTAGGAGCTATTTTCTTAACAATGTTATGTCTGGAGAAAGCATTGTTAGCTATAGCTTTCAGACAAGATAGCGGTATTAATAACAAAGTGTCTTTAGTTTATTACTTTAATAACGATAGGAAAGAATTAATAAGAAGCGAAAAGTTGATATGACATAGGGTTTTATGGGGGGGGAGAAAAAAATGTCTACAGGTCTTTGTTATTTTTGCTAGGATATTGATTTTAGCAACTTTAACAGCGAACTGCGAGCTAAGGCTATTAGAGTTAGGTGGATTGAGGCTAGAGCTTAAACTAACTAATCATAAGCTTATGTTGCAATAATCTACACATCAGTTTTTGTATTTGTGTATTGGCTAGTGGTTAAACTTGCAAATATTAGTCAAGTACCACATTAAATGTTATACGTTCACATAGATAAAAGTTGGTATTTAAAACTCGAATTTATTTGGGTGAAAAGGGTGATTTAAATGGTATACAAGATAACTGTTTTACTTGTTATTTTGCTAATAGTTCTTCCTAGTTTTGCCTTGGCAAAAGAAGAGGAGATATATCCCCAACCAAAGCAGTTAGAT
>DUTE01000108.1 GCA_012842235.1 Bacillota bacterium | reverse complement strand
TATTAGTTTTCTTCTTCATGTATATGATCTTCATGGCAACAAGTGTCACATTCGTCACACTTGTCCACTGGCAAATTATTCTTTACCTTATAATCAATTATTGCTTTGTGTAAAGCATCTGCTGCAAGAAGTGAGCAATGCATCTTTACAGGAGGTAATCCACCTAAAGCTTCAGCAACAGCTTTGTTGGAAATAGTCATGGCCTCATCAAGGCTTTTGCCTTTTACCATCTCTGTAACAATAGATGAAGTAGCAATCGCTGCACCACAGCCAAAGGTCTTAAATTTAGCATCGACTATTTTATCGTCTTCAACCTTAATATAAAGTTTCATAATATCGCCACATTTAGCGTTACCTTGTTCACCTACACCATCGGCATTTTGAATTTCACCTACATTACGAGGATTCATAAAGTGATCCATTACTTTATCTGTATACTCCATTGTTTTTGCCTCCTATCCCTGATACAGAGGGGACATTGCTCTAAGATTTTTAACAATCTTAGGTAAAACCTCTAATACCCGTTTTATTTCTTCTTCAGTATTTTCTCTTCCTAAACTGAGTCGTAAAGAACCATGAGCAATCTCATGAGATAGACCAATTGCTAACAAAACATGGCTTGGATCAAGAGAACCTGATGTACAAGCTGACCCACTCGATGCAGCAATACCAAGCATATCGAGATGAAGTAATATTCCTTCACCTTCAATATACTGAATACTTACATTAACATTATTAGGTAAACGTTTGTCTCCTCTTGGCCCATTTAACCTTGTATGTGGTATCTTTTCTAAAATACCATCTATAAGCATATCTCTTAGATCTGTTATTTTCTTGGCATATTCTTCTTGTTCGGAGATAGCTAACTCTAGAGCTTTGGCCATGCCAACAATGGCAGCATGGTTATGAGTTCCTGCCCTTAGTCCTCTCTCTTGCCCACCACCATAGATAATTGGCTTAATACGTGTACCTTTTTTTACATACAAAGCAGCAATACCTTTAGGGCCATAAAATTTATGTGCCGAAAGAGAGAGCATATCTACAGGAAGTTCTTTTAAGTTAATAGGTAACACTCCAGCAGATTGAACAGCATCAACATGAAAAGCAACTTTTTTATCGCGACAAATTGTCCCGAGTTCCTCTATAGGTTGTATTGTACCTATCTCGTTATTTGCATGCATTATACTAACAAGAATAGTATCAGGACGAATAGCTTCTTCTAGGTTTTTAGGATCCACAAACCCCTCACTATCAACAGGAAGGTATGTCACCTCAAAACCCTCTTTTTCTAATTGTTCACATGTGTGTAAAACAGCGTGATGTTCAATACTTGATGTAATTATATGTTGGCCATTTTTAGAATTTGCCTGAGCAAATCCTCTAATAGCCCAATTGTCTGCTTCTGTACCACTGCTTGTAAACATTATCTCTTTGGGCTCTGCACCAAGGCAGTTGGCAATCGTCTCGCGTGAAGCTTCCACAGCCTTAGTCACTTCCCGGCCAAAGCTGTGTACACTCATGGGATTGCCAAAATGTTCTGTAAAAAAAGGTAACATAGCATCTAACACTTCTTGGCGCACAGCAGTAGTAGCAGCATGGTCAAGATATATTTTGTCTGACATATTACGGTGCAGTTGCCTGATTTTCAGGTAGGATGCACCTTCTCCCCTTTCAAAAATAGATGTATTATTTCTTATGCTCTTTTATCAGAGCAGGTGTTTATTCTTTAGATAAAATACATAAAACCTTCATTAC
>DUTE01000107.1 GCA_012842235.1 Bacillota bacterium | reverse complement strand
TACTTCATTTGATATATATGAAATATCTTCTTGTTTGTTGTGTCTTTTTATAAAAGGTTCAACCATATTACCTTTGATAGGCCCTGGCCGAATCAAGGCAACACTAGCAACGATATCCTCAAAATTTTTTGGCTTAAGCCGTTGTTGAAGACCTCTTTGTGCAGAACTTTCTAATTGAAAGACACCAAGAGTCTTTCCTGAGGAAAGCATGTCAAAAGTTGTTTGGTCATTATCTTTAATTGGGAGGTCTAATTCTGAAAGGGCACCTAAAGTACGAAGTGAAAGAAGGTCGAGTTTGACAATACCCATCTCTTCTATATCGTCTTTATCAAAAGAGGCAATAGTTCTGCCACCTGGGGCTTCTAAAAGAGGAATATGGTTAGAAAGCTTTTCTGAGCCAATAATAATACCACTAGAGTGAGTGGCAATATGTCTTGGTAATCCTTGCAATTTATCTATAAATAGAGGTTGAAGTTTCTCAGGTAGGCCGATTCTTAAGAGATCATTTTTAGCTAAGTTTTCTCTATAGCAATGAAAGCTACAGATACCTGCAACATATTCGTTACCATACTTTTGTTCTAGATATTCCCACAGTTCACGACGTTTTTGCCAATCAAAATCAATATCAATATCCGGTTGTTGAGCTCTTTCGATGCTAAGGAATCTTTCAAAGACCAAGTTATGTGCTATAGGGTCAACTTGAGTGAAATCAAGGCAAAAGCTGACTATTGAACTTGCAGCAGAACCACGTCCTTGGTAAGCTATCTGGCGTTTTTTTGCTTCACAGATAAGATCATGTACCAGAAGGAAATATCCATCATATCCTAGTATAGAGATGACTTTTAGCTCATATTCTAATCTTTTTAAAGCTACAGCGTTTTTACAAGGATATTTTCTATAAAAACCCTCTAAGGCTAATTGTTTTAGTTTATCGCTAGCGTTTGGGATTTTAGGAAGAAGATTAGGTGGACTAAGGGGTTTAGAGTCACAGATCTCAGCGATGTTATCGGTCATAGCAAGTGCTTTAGGGTAAGCAGAAAATCGCTCTTTTAGTTCTTGGTCATCACAGAGGTAGCTAGCATTATTAAAGGATCTTTCCGGATGAATATCATCGAGTTTAATACCAAGACGTACACAGCTTAATCCATCGTGGATATAAAAATCCTCAGGGTAGGCATAATGAACATCGACAGTAGCTACAGTAGGGAGATTTAGTCTCTCGGCAATCTCAGAAAGTCTAGAGAAGATCTCTTTGGTTTTAGGCAACCTATCATGGCAGAGTTCGATAAAAAAACGCCCAGGCCAAAAGTTAGCCCAAAAAGCTGCCTGATCAAAAGCTTCTTGGTACTGTCTTTTGAGAATGAGTTTTGCTAGTCGAGAATTTCGACAGCCAGAGAGTACAAGAATTCCCTCGCTAGAAGGTAAATCTTTTTCCCGTTGCTCTACAGAGTTCAAATATAAACAGAGTTTTTGGTAACCAGTGTAGTTTTCTGCTAAAAAGGTAAGATGGCTATTATCTGGTAAAGTAATTTCACAACCTATAATCGGCTTAATGCCTACATCAAGAGCTAATCGCTGGAATTCCCAAACTCCAGAAAGACTATTGTGGTCAGTCAAGGCAATAGCTTTATAGCCTAACTCAGATCCTCTTTTAACCAAATCATAGGGCCTATTTGCTCCGTCAAGAAGAGAATAGGCAGAATGAGTATGCAAAGATATAGTCATTGTTGTTGGCTTTTGCCATTCCTCCTAGTCATAGCTTTGGTAAAGAATACTCTGTCCTTTTGGGGTAAGAGCAATTTCAAAAAGACCATAGGGTTCAGTTTTGACAAGAAGAAATTTTAAGATTGGTTCTCCTTGCCACCAGGCACCTGCTTCAACCCAACTATCGATCTCTTTTATGATAGTGTAATTAACGCCACGGAAGCGGAATGTATTGTTTTCAATAAGGATGGGTTTTTGCCAAATGTGTGTCACTGCTACTTAAACCCCCAGAGGAAATTGGCACATCTGACCTGCTCACGTCGGCTTATGGTAAAGCCAATCTTTAGATTGGTTTCTGTTTCTACTAAATCTTCTAAAACATTAGGCAGACTAAAGTCAAAGAGACTTTTTTGGCTAGGCAGAGGACTATCCCAAATTATAGCGATAAGACTTTGCCATGGCCAAAGTGTTTTAAGCGTCCTTTCTAGAGTTTTAATACCAATCTTGTTTTGCTTTATTTCTATGCTTTTTTCAAGGGATGAGATCCATAAATTGGCAGTAGATGGTAGGCTTTCATAAAGAAGAAGTAGAGCTTTTGGCCAATCTTTTTGTTTTAAATGTTTTTCGAAGAAGGGGACAGTTAGAGGTATTATCTGATCAGATCTCCCCCGACAGTAGTGATATGTTCTTTCGCCAATTTCGCCAAGTCTAAGTTTTAAGGACTCTAGAGGGATCTGTTTAAGTGAACCAATAGTTTTAAATCCAGTTTGGTAGAATTCAGTAAGGATTTTTTCAGGGATAGGCCACAGAAAATTGACAGGGAGTTTATAAAAGGCCTCTTTGTCTCTTACCCAAAAAAGGCCAGGACGGTTTTTATAGAGAGCTATAGCTTTGGCAATTAAGGTATTATCAGCTATAACAAGGCAGCTATTGAAGTTCCTTCCCCAAGTAACAAGTTCTTCTTTTGTTGTTATGCCAAGATTTAAGGCATAACCTGATGGTTCTTCTAAAAACCAGGGTGTTTTATTATACACTTGAAATCGCTTATCAAGATCAGGTGTAGTCAAAAGATAGGCAAACAAAAGATCACCTCACCGAACAGATGTTCTCTATTTTTATTATATATGGCTCGGCAGAAAACTTCAACTCTATGGTTCATCTTATGTTGTGGCAAAATTTTCCTTTAAGGCATTTGGCCATTATATAATATATAGAAGGAAAGAATTGGTTTTAAAAAGAATTAAAAAGGTAGCACCTTTTTTAGGAGGAGATTTGAATGGCAAAGATCGCCATGGTTATTGCAAGAACAAACTTTCGTGATGAAGAATATCTTCATCCTAAAGAAGAATTTCTTAAAAATGGGCATGAGGTAATTACTGCTTCCTCATGGACAAAGGAATGCAAAGGAACCTATGGAGCAGTAGTTCAACCTGATATGAACTATGCAGAGCTAAGAACAGATGATTTCGATGCACTAGTCTTTGTTGGTGGAGGCGGTTCTAGTGAATATTTTGACTCTCCTGTAGCACACACACTTTTAAGAAATGCTTACAGAGAAAAAAAAGTAGTGGCAGCTATATGTATAGCACCTGTCATATTAAGTAGAGCCGGTCTTTTACAAGGTAAAAAAGCTACAGTCTATCTAGATGGTAAAGATGATCTTATAAAAGGTGGAGCCAACTATACTGGAAATCCTGTAGAGATAGATGGCATGATTGTAACCGGAAACGGGCCTGATGCAGCTAGACAATTTGCCCAGGCGGTTATGGAAAAGTTGAAATAGATATGAGGTTGGTTTTATTAACCGGTGATATGGGTGCAGGAAAAACACTAGTCCTTAAAGATATTTTTGAGAAACTTTTTAAAAAATACAAAACCGTTCTTATGGTACATGAAGCAGGTTTAGTAGGGATGGATGCTACCTTTTTGGCCCAAAACAATATTCCAGTTATTAATTATACCCATGACAAAGTTGCAAAAGAACCAAGCAGAGCACTCAACCAAAATATTCAGTCGGCCCAAAGTATGTTTAATCCAGATATTATCTGTACCGAAGTTACAGGAACAGTGCCAACACCATTTGTTTTAAAGCTTTATCGGGAAAACTTTACAGATATAGTGGTGCAAACTGTAATTTTTGTCGCTGATGCAACTAATTTTCTAACTAACTATAGGAAAGATACAGAATTTTACAACACTCAACTTACTTGGGCTGATTATGTAGTTATAAACAAAGGGGATCTTGTAAGCAGCATACAGATAGAAAAAATCAGAAGGATTATTAAGCTAATTAATCCCTATGTTTATGTACAAGATACAAGATATGGAGTTTTGTCAAAAGAGATGTTACTAGAGATCGAAGAAGATTTAACTAAAAATAGACTTTCTCGAATCTATCAAGTGCCAAAAAGCACTGTAAAGCTTAGTGAGTCGTCAAATATCAAAGCAATAGAAAGTAGCCTCTTCTGTAGTATTTTAGCTGCTAAAGGGTCTACAGATCCAAAGGTGATCGCTGACTTTTTAACTTGCCATAAAGACGATATTATTAGAGCCAAAGGTATATTTTTGACAGGTTATGGTCTCTGTCATATGCAACTGGTAAACGGCAGGGTGAACTACAAAATCTTCGAAACAAAAAAAATACAATCAAGGCAAAATCTGTTTTCGCTTATTTTACCAGTTGGCGCTAGAGAAGTATCTCAAGAAGAATTTGCAAGTTTCTTTGTACTATGAGAACGGCTTAAGATAAGAGGATTGGGAATATACTTTTACTACCATACCTCTAGGCTAAGGAAGGGGAAGCTTGTTTTGCAAACAAAGACCAGTATTGTAGTAATAGTCTGGTTTATGGTGATTATTCTCTTTATTAGTGGTCTGGTTTTTGCTATGGGACAAAAGGAAGAAAAGCAAATCGTTGATGAGGGAGCGATTACTGTTAAATTATATATATACGGTACAGGTCTTTTAGAGCTTGATCTAGAGGAATATTTAGAAGGTGTTGTAGCTG
>DUTE01000106.1 GCA_012842235.1 Bacillota bacterium | reverse complement strand
GGTGGCAAAGGGGTTAGATATTCCAGTATATCTGCTTTGTGTGCTCGGAAACTATCAAGAATCTTCTGGTGAGCATTTTTTCTTCTTGTAGTATCTACATCCATTCTCAGAGTGCGTACACCCTTAAATGTAGAGAGAACTTCTGTTTCTATCCTCTCTGTACCAATGCCAAAATGTTTAATATACAAAGAACGACACCTAGGGCACCTCTTAGGTGATTTTATCTCATAATCACAGTAATGGCAAGAAAGTCTATCATTTTCTAAATGGTAAGTCAATGCTAAATCACAATTAGGACAATCTATAACTAAACCACATTCACGGCATAGAACAAAGCTAGAAAAACCTCGACGATTAAGAAATAGTATAACTTGTCTCCCTTGACTTAAGTGGTTCTCTAAAGCAACTTTTAAATCACGAGAAAAGATACTTCGATTGCCTGCTTTAAGTTCTTCTCGCATATCGATAATATGCACCTTAGGTAATGATTGACTTGTAGCTCTTTCTTTTAAAACTCCCAATTTAATCTTGCCTTCAACAGCTTTTTTATAAGTTTCAATAGCAGGAGTAGCACTACCTAATACCAATCTTATATTGTGCCATTTTGCACGAAATTCAGCTACATCCCTAGCATGATAATAAGGTAGCTTGTCGTCTTGATGGTAACTATCTTCATGTTCTTCATCAACTACTATAATACCCAGATCTCTAAGGGGTGCAAACACTGCAGATCTAGCACCAACAACAACATCTGCTTCGTCGTTTTTAACTCTCTGCCATTCGTCATATCTTTCGCCCATACCAAGACCACTATGAAGCACAGCTACCCGGGTACCAAAACGGGCTACAAAGCGATCTACCATTTGACTAGTAAGAGCAATCTCTGGTACTAATACTAAGGCCTTTTTCCCGTTTGCTAACTGGCTTTCTATAGCTTGCAGGTAAACTTCAGTCTTGCCACTACCTGTAACACCAAAGAGCAAGTAGGGGCCTATGCCATCTAATATCTCATCTAAAGCTTCTTGTTGTTCTTGGTTAAGTTTGAGAGCTGTTGTTTTCTTGATATCTCGAGAACTTAATGGATCTCTTCTTACTGGTAAGTACAGTGCTTTGATAGCGTTATTCTTTTCTAACGTTTTAAGAACAGAATCAGAGACACCTGATTTCTCAAGTATTTCATCTACAGCAAGAGGCTCGTCTTTTAGGACTTCTATAACAGAAAACTGCTTTTTAGTCTTGGCATTTTGGGGATTTGTAAGCACATAACCTTTTTTGGTCTTTGGTCTTACACCTTTTTGATGCCATTCATCTTTAAAATAAACCAAATCGAGACGTTCTAAACGCCTAGCAATATCCTCACCGATCTGATCTAATGCAACACCTTTTTTTACAGACTGGTAAATTCGATCAATATCTGCTGAAAGAAAGAGACCTGGGTCCTTTCTTCTAATTGTCTCCTCCCAACCTTCTTTTTTAAGGTAATAGAAACGGGTACAGACAAGGTCCATACCCGCAGGAATCATTGCAAAAACACATGCTCCAAGAGGAGATAAAAAGCGTTTGTGCATCCAGATTGCCAGATCAACAAGTTCTTCGGTCAAAAGTGGTTCTTCTTCAAGAACTTTAGAGATCTCTTTTAACTCAGCAATTGGCGAAGAAGTAGTAAGTTCTACTACTATACCTTCCACCTTTTTTTTGCCAAAAGGAACAATAACTCTTTGACCTCTTTTAATATCTAGCCCATCAGGAATTATATAATCATAAGCTTTGTCTAGAACCTGTGTAGTTCTTACTACAACTCTAGCAATCATATTACTCATTTATATCTGGCAAGTATATCTGCCTTATCCGTTTTCTCCCAAGATAGGTCTAAATCATCTCTACCAAAATGACCATAGGCAGCTAGTTTTTTGTATATTGGACGTCTAAGATCAAGGTTTTGAATAATGGCTGCTGGTCGAAGATCAAAGTGTTCTTTAATAATCTCTTCTATCTTTGAATCAGGTAGTACTCCTGTACCGTAGGTATTGACACGGATCGACACAGGGTTAGCTACACCTATAGCATAGGCAACCTGTAGCTCACATCTTTTAGCTAAACCAGCTGCGACAACGTTTTTAGCAACATATCTTGCTGCGTAGCTTGCAGAGCGGTCGACTTTAGTTGGATCTTTACCGGAGAAAGCTCCTCCACCATGAGGTGCTGCACCGCCATAGGTATCGACAATGATTTT
>DUTE01000105.1 GCA_012842235.1 Bacillota bacterium | reverse complement strand
CTCTTCTTCCTGCTCGTCCAGCCATCTGAAAATATTCTTGTGCTTGCATTGGTCTGAAATCTACACCATCAAATTTTTCTACAGAATCAAAACAGACAGATTTAACAGGCATATTAATACCTACAGCAAAGGTCTCTGTGCAATACAAGACCTGTATAAGCCGCCTTGAAAAAAGTTCTTCAACTATGTCCTTAAGAACTGGTAATAGTCCTGCATGATGTACGCCAATACCTCTTGAAAGAAGATGCCTCATCCGCTTTACACTAGGAATATCTTGAATATTATAAGGTTCTATCTCTTGATCGAAGAAATTAAGGACTTCCTTTTTCTTATCCCTTGCTAAAAAGTTATGTTGATCTGCTAACTCTTTTGCTTTTATTTCGCATTGTTTACGCGAAAAGACAAAATAAAGGCAAGGCAGATATCTATCCTTAATAGCTCTTATAAGATCTATATGATTCGTATAAGAATCTATATAGATTAAGTTAGCTTTTTCAACTGTTTTATCTACATCCTCAAGTGGAGTTATACCTACATAAGGTAGATAAACTGAGTGTTTTAATGGTACAACTCTTTTGGTGTGGCTAATAACTTCTATCTCCTCAGGACGAATAAATCTCATCCATTCTGCTAACTCCCCAGCATTAGGTATTGTCGCTGACAGACCTAAAAGCCGCATATTTTCAGGCATAAGAATAATTGCCTCTTCCCACACAGCTCCCCGATCTTCATCACCAAGAAAATGAATCTCATCAAAGATAACATGACTAGTGTGTTGGAATTCTTCAGGGCGTGAATGAAGAATATTGCGAAAGATCTCGGTGGTCATTATCTTTATAGGTGCCTGACTATTAATAACTACATCTCCTGTTATAATACCAACCTGTGCTTCACCAAAAAGACTCTTAAATTGCTTAAACTTTTGGTTGCTCAGAGCTTTTATTGGTGCAGTATAAACAACCTCATTACCTCTTTTTTGACAGTCTTCGATTAGATAGTCCGCAATTAGAGTTTTACCAACACCTGTTGGTGCTGAAACCAGTACAGACTTTCCTTCAAGAAGTGCAGAGATGGCTTGTCTCTGAAAGTCGTCTAGTATTAGACCATTGTAACTATACAACTGTTCTTGCAACATGAATTCCTCCTCTGCCTCTATTTCTGCCCTTTGTTTTATTCTAACACAGTAATTATTACGATACTACCTTAAGGCCACAATTGTAAAACATGTTATAATTAATGTGTAGCATAAAAAGGAGGCAGTGCTAGAATGAAAAGACAAAAAAAGAGTTTGTTTGGCGTACTTTTAATTGTTTTACTTGCAGTCTCTTTACTATCTGGTTGTGGTAAGAAAGAAAAAGCACCCGAAGCACCATCAGAAGACAAAGCGTACACTCCTCTAATCTCCGAAGAAGAAAGAGATCAATTTAGAGCATCTCTCGATTTTGGTGCAAAGCAATATGAAGATGTACAAGGTGTGCCACTTTATGTTGGCGCTAATGAGATCGAAAATTCCCGGTCTTTGTCGGGAAATGTATTAACTGTATCTTTTAACATCTCAGCAACACCAGATGAGTTTTCTACATTTTATGAAAGGGAACTCCCTAATTTTGGCTGGGATATAGTAGAAAGAAAAATCGAAGACGAACGTATTCGCTACGAAGCTATAAAATCCGGTCGCAGAGCCACCATTAGTGCAAACATAGAGGAAGCTAAGATAACTGAATTTAAGATCATCACTGATTAACTTTAGCCTAACTAGTTACCTACAAATTAATAATGTGTAAAAATCAGGTAGGCATTTAACCTACCTGATTTTTACATAGGTATGTCTAATGCCAAACAAAACCTAATAATCACTTTTCATATTTTGACCAATTACAAAACCATAAATGAATCTAAACTCAAAAAAACTCTATCTTTATCAAATCAGGATAGTCCCTTTTCTTTACATAGCTAATGCATATTTTTAAAATCCCTTAGCTACTAGACACAGATATCTTAAACTACAAACTCTATTTTATACTGTTTACCAGAAAAGAGTCGTTTTCGTTTAAAAAATCATCGGCTATAAGCAATATCTACAATCATCTATTGTTTTTTTTACGCAATAAATAAAAAAGAGCAGCTCCTGCTGCTCAGAATAGCTCTTTTCTATAATATATTTCTAATTTTAGTATAAGCAAGATCATATATTAAAGAAACTTGTGTCCATTCTTTATCTCTATCTTGATCAAAAGATGCTAATACTTCACTGTACATTGATCTATCTGCCACCACAACATCCCCATAAGTGCCACTAACTCCTTCTGCCGCTAATAGAATAGCTTTTCCGTAGGGTTTTAAGAGTTGTTTTAACTTATCTACCTGTCTTTTGGTCCTTTCCTCACTACCATAGGGGGCTACTTTTTTCATAGCTGAATCGTAAGCAACTACCAAATCTGATTGGGGAATATCTGCACCACACTGTTTGTCATATTCAGCGTTAGCTAAAGCCAAATCATCTGTTAAACAATGAATAGAGCCATCTCCTCTTGGCACAACATAGATGACACTATCTGCCTTTATATCCGGGTTTTCACCCATCTCTCTTACCCAAAGAAGTTTTTTACCTGTGCTCTCAGTAGTAAATCTAATCCTTCCATAGACCCAGCTACCGACGATGTTTCTTGCTTCATCAGCTAATACTTCTTTATCACTGACAACTCTAAAAGTAAGATCCTCTTCCTTTATACCTTGCTTGCTAAGATAGAGTACAACCTCAGCAAGTGCATCGCTTAGAAGTGCTGTGTTAAACCTTGAATCTGCAACAACTAGCTCATAATTGTTAGGTTGTAAAAAACTAAGATCAATTGAGGCTTTCCCAACCCGCCAAAGGCCTGGCTGAAACATAGCTACATATCGCCAATTGTTTTTACCAACTCTAATTGGTAAATTGTCTTTTAAATGCCAACCCATACTGATGTTTTTCATACCCTACGTTACCTCCCTAAAAAAAAGACCCCATGGTTGTATCCATAGGGTCGTAGTTTTATTAGCGCTTGGAGAATTGTGGGGCTTTACGGGCTTTCTTAAGGCCATACTTCTTGCGTTCCTTCATGCGAGGATCGCGGGTAAGGAAGCCTGCTTTTTTAAGCACCGGACGGTATGAACCATCATCTACTAGTAGTAGTGCTCTTGCTAGACCATGTCTAATTGCACCAGCCTGACCGCTATGACCGCCACCATCAACTTTAGCAATAACATCATATTTACCTTCAGCACCAATAGCTACCAAAGGCTGTTTGACTATTGTCTGTAAAACTTCACGCCCAAAATATTCTTCAAGTTCTTTACCATTTACTACGATATGTCCCTGACCAGGTTTAACTCGTACACGAGCAACCGAAGTTTTTCTACGGCCAGTTCCGTAATAAGTTAGTTTAGCCACGTCGCATCCTCCCTTCGATTAATTACAAAGACAGAAGCTCGGGTTTCTGAGCTTCATGTGGATGCTCAGGACCGGCATAGATCTTAACTTTACCCATCTGCTTCCGTCCTAGCTTATTGTGAGGAAGCATACCCCAGATGGCTTTGCGGAGTACCTCTTCAGGTTTTTTCTCAAGCATTTCCTTCAAAGTTCTCTTTTTTAATCCACCTGCATAACCTGAGTGGTTATAGTAAATCTTGTTATTTAATTTATTTCCTGTGACATTAATCTTCTCAGCATTAATTACAACAACAAAGTCGCCAGTGTCGGCATGGGGTGTATAAGTAGGTTTGTTTTTGCCACGGATGATACTGGCTATCTGTGATGCTAAACGCCCAAGAGTCTGGCCCTCAGCATCAATAAGGTACCATTTCATCTCTACATTATCAGG
>DUTE01000005.1 GCA_012842235.1 Bacillota bacterium | reverse complement strand
TTTCACAACAGCATCTTTGTGAAGATAAGTAGGTAAGCAGACATCAATAATATCGATATCTTTTCTAGCAATTATTTCATTGTAATCAGTAGATATCTCAGCTATTCCGTATTCTCTTTGCCTCGCTAAGGCTTTTTCTTTATTAATATCTACTACACATACTACTTCTGCTCCAGGAATCTTCTGCCAACTCTCAAGATGCAAGGGACTTATCTGTCCACAACCAAGCACAGCAATTCTCAAAAAGAACACCTCTTTTTTTATTCTTTCATGCATAATTCAACTATTATCCAAACATACTATTATTCCTGTCTATGAATTAATTATCTTAAACTCATTTCTTGTGCAGAGGTACACTTTTTCCTAGTCTTAAGTATGTTTTTTATAGTGTTGTTAACAATAAGTATAGGTACTGTTGTATAGAAAGGAAGACATCTAAATGAAAGCAACAGGTATAGTACGACGAATAGATGATCTAGGCAGAGTCGTAGTTCCTAAGGAATTACGTGATTCGTTGAAGATAAGCGAAGGAGATACTATTGAAATATTCACAGATAAAGACGGTGAGATAGTATTAAAAAAATACTCACCTATGGCTGAACTTAGTGATATTATGAGTAGCTATGCAGATACACTCAGTTCGGCTGCTGATACTGGTGTTATAATCACAGATAAAGACAGTGTTGTTGCCTCAAGCAAGATCGACTTGGAGATAAATGATCGTCCTGTAGGAGATCGAATAAAACAAGTTTTTGATGAAAGAAAGCTACTTTCATTTCACAGTAATGCTCCTAGTGAAGTAGTTGAACATCCTGAATTTGATAATTTTAACTATAAGTATTTTATTGTTACTCCTGTAATTTCTCCAGCTGGTGATCTTTTGGGAACAGTTGTGTTAGCATCTTCTGATGAAATGAGTGAATTTGAATCGAAAATAGCCGAAACTGCTGCAAGTTTCATTGCCAAACAGGTAGAAGTCGATTAAACATTTTATTTGACATAGATAAAAAGAGCGACTGAAACCGCTCTTTTTATCGAATTTGACAATATTTTTGAAGAAACTCCTCCTAAATAATGCAAATGCGATATCAAGGAGGAGTCTTTGCTTTTTCTGTTTGTAACTTTTATTTAATAGATGCGATATACTGGTAATTTTTGAATGCCTTGCGCCTTTGATTATAACCTTTGCTAACTAGCTAAGACTTCACCCTAGATAGGGCTATATCAAAATATATAGAAAAAGCTGCCTAATAAAGGCAGCTTATCTCATTGCGTTTTGCAATACTTCATCCATATGGGAAACAGGTATTACTTTAAGACCACGAGTAATCTCTTTGGGAACCTCTTTTAGGTCTTTTTCATTGTCTTTAGGAATAAGAACAATCTTGATTCCTGCACGTTGTGCTCCAAGCAGTTTCTCTTTTAGCCCACCTATAGGAAGGACACGGCCACGTAAAGTAATCTCCCCTGTCATAGCAACATCCCATCGTACAGGTTTATCTGTTAAAGCAGAAACAAGAGCTGTAGCCATAGTTATACCAGCTGAAGGGCCTTCTTTAGGAATAGCCCCTTCGGGAACGTGAATATGAATATCTGACTTTTCGTGGAAATCTGCTGCGATACCAAGGTCTTCTACACGAGAACGGACATAACTTAAACCAGCCTGTGCTGACTCTTTCATAACATCGCCTAATTTTCCAGTTAAAATAAGTTTACCTTCTCCTGGCACAACACTGACCTCAATAGATATAATATCTCCACCTACTGGGGTCCACACAAGACCTGTAGCAACACCAACCATATCATCGGTATCTGCTAGACCGTATTTGAAAGGAGGTACACCTAAATATCGCTGGATATTATTATTACCTATACGAATTGGTTTACTCTTTCCTGAGACAATCTCTTTGGCTGATTTGCGGTAAAGACTAGCTAAATTCCTCTCTAGGTTTCTTACTCCTGCTTCTCTAGTATACTCCCTTATAATAGACATCACAGCAGCATTAGATATTGTTACATCAGCTTGTTTTAAGCCATGAGCCTCAAGCTGCTTAGGCATTAGATGTCTTTTTGCGATCTCCATCTTTTCTGGCTCTGTGTAACCGGGAATTGTGATTACTTCCATGCGGTCTAAAAGCGGTCTGGGAATCGTGTCGATGCTATTTGCTGTAGTGATAAACATTACTCGAGATAGATCGAATGGTACTTCAAGATAGTGATCTTGAAATGCGTTATTTTGTTCTGGATCAAGCACTTCTAATAAAGCAGATGCTGGATCGCCCCGAAAATCAGATGACATCTTGTCCACTTCATCAAGAAGTAGAACAGGGTTTTTCGACTTGGCATCGCGCATAGATTGAATTATTTTCCCTGGCATAGCACCAACATAAGTTCTCCTGTGTCCTCTAATCTCTGCCTCGTCGCGGACTCCACCTAAAGAAAAGCGGACAAACTTCCGATTTAGAGCTTTCGCAACTGATTTAGCTAAAGAAGTCTTACCTACTCCAGGTGGTCCCACAAGACATAAGATTGGACCCTTCATACTTTTTGTTAGTGTTCTTACTGCTAAAAACTCTAATATTCTCTCTTTGACTTGTTCTAAGCCATAATGGTCAGCTTCAAGAATCTCTTCCGCCTTAAGAATATCGGTGTTATCCTTGGTCTCTTTTTTCCATGGTAAAGCAACTATCCAATCGAGATAGTTGCGCACCACAACTGCTTCTGCAGTTCCTGGTGGCATTTTTTCTAGGCGTGAGACTTCTTTGAGAGCTTTTTCCTTAGTCTCAGCAGAAAGACCAAGTTTTTCTAAACTTTGTCGATACTGTTCGATCTCTTCGGTTTTTTCTTCTTCCTCACCAAGTTCTTGTCTAATAGCTTTTAGTTGCTCTCTTAGATAGTAATCTCTTTGGCTTTTATCCATCTGTCTGCGCACACGGCTAGATATATTTCTTTCTAGTTCGATGATCTCTAACTCTCTAGAAAGTAAAACTGTGAGTAGCTCTAAGCGTTCTTTCCCATCGATAATCTCTAAAAGTTTTTGTTTATCTTCGATACGAACTGGAAGTTGAGCGGCAATATTATCTGATAACTTTCCTGGCTCATTGATGTCATCTAATGACACAACAACTTCAAGAGGGAGTTTTTTAGAAAGTTTTACATATCTTTCAAACAAAGATTTGGCTGAGCGCATTAATGCCTGAGCCTCTTTATCTAGAAATTCTTCAGTTTCAAATATCCTCGCTTGTGCAATGTAATAAGGCTCTTCCTGAATTATTTGAGATATCTTAACTCGAGACAATCCCTCTACGAGAATCCTGATATGACCCTCTGGTAACTTTAAAAGTTGTTTAATCTCTACAAGGGTACCTACATCATAAATATCAGCAGCCTCAGGATCTTTAATCTTTGCTTCCTTTTGTGCCGCAAGAATTAGTATCCTATCTTCAACCATTGCTTGTTCTAAAGCACTTATAGATTTTTCTCTGCCAACCTCTAGAGGCATTACAATGCCTGGATATACTAGCATGCCTCTAAGAGGCATGAGTGGCCATGCTTCTTTTAGGGCGGCTAATTGATTGTCTGTATCAATAAGGTTTTCGGATTGCAAATCTTTTTGCATAACCGCCACCTCCCATTTATTATAAAGCTAACTTACCCATTTACACTTGTTACCAAACTGTTTGTTTGTTTTGAGATATTAGTTGTTCCAAAAACATCTTCAAGCATTTCTTCGACTCTTAGTATAGGTACTACTTCAATCGGATAGTTAGCGTAGTAGCTTTGATAGTTTGCAAGAGGTATGTAGACTTTTTGAATCCCTGCTCTAATTGCTGCATCAATCTTGGAGGTTACACCACCAACAGGTCTTACTACACCTCTAACACCTACTTCACCTGTGAAAGCAAAACGATTATCAACAGGTATTCCTTGTATTGCTGAATAAAGCAATGCACTAAGAGCTAGACCTGCAGAAGGTCCGTCTACCGGAGCACCACCAGGAAAGTTAATGTGTATATGATAGCGTGATAGTTCTAAGTTCAAAACAGATCCAAGAACAGTCAAAGCATTTTCTAAAGACGCTCTTGCCATGCTTTTTCTTCTTAGCCGCTGACCATAGAGTTCGCCTATTTCTTCTTCTTCTATAATCCCGGTAACAACAAGCCTACTCTCGCCTTTTGGCACATTGTAAACTTTGGCTTCAATCTCCATAACTTGTCCTATGTGAGGGCCATATATAGCTAGACCATTAACAACCCCAACTAATTTTTCATCACTTACTGAAACAACTGGCCTTGGAGAATAGTGACCGGAGTTTACAACCCATTCCATGTCTTCCTTCCTGATTCGATTTCTCCTTTCACTAATAGCTAACCCTTCAGCAATTTGAACCATGTTTACAGCATCTCTACCACTTAAGGCATGCTGTACAACAATATCTAATACTCCTTCTTCATAAATTGCCCCAACCTTATCTAAAGCATTCTTTGTTATCTTCCATATTTCATCTGTAGTTAAAGATCGAAAAAAGACCTCTATACACCTAGAACGCAAAGCTGGAGATATCTCTTCAGGACTTCTAGTAGTTGCACCTATTAAGCGAAAATCTGCAGGAAGACCGTTTTGAAAAATATCGTGGATATGCTCAGGAATATTACGATTATCTGGCGAGTAATAAGCACTTTCAAGGTATACACGACGATCTTCAAGGACTTTTAGAAGTCTATTCATCTGAATAGGATGGAGTTCACCTATCTCATCTAAAAAAAGTATTCCACCATGGGCTTTAGTTACTGCACCTGGTTTAGGTTGAGGAACCCCGTTAACCCCAAGTGGCCCCGCACCCTGATATATGGGATCATGAACAGAACCCATAAGAGGATCTGCAATTCCCCTGTCGTCAAAGCGTGCAGTAGTTGCATCTATTTCTAAAAACACAGCATCACTTCTAAAAGGAGTATTTGGTGATCTTTTAGCCTCTTCAAGAACAACTCTTGCTGCAGCAGTTTTTCCTACTCCCGGTGGCCCATAGATAAGAACATGTTGAGGATGAGGCCCAAATAATGCTGCTTTTAACGCTTTAAGACCATCCTCTTGGCCAACTATGTCTCTAAAATGGCTTGGTCGTGTTTTCTCTGAAAGTGGTTCAGATAGAGAAATTGCTCTCAGCTCTCGAAGCTTATCTAATTCTTTTTGGCTTTCTTTTTCAACAGCTGATTTGCTACCGTGTTGGCTTTTTAGAAGGTTCCAAAAGTAAACCCCTATGACGATGGAAAATATCATACTCAATATCACTAAAAATTGAACAAAAGCATTCATTGGCAAGCCTCCTCTATACTAACTGCTTTGTTAGTATAACCAGGCCACTTACCTTTAACCTTTAAGAAATTAGAAATAATCCTTGCATCCTAAATTAACAATACTACAAAAAAGCTCCCTCAACGAGGGAGCTTTATACTGCAAAAACCCAGATAACCAGACACAGACGGTCTCGACATTAGGAAGTCTCTAAGCTCTAAGATCTAGGCTGTTTCTTCCTTCTGACTCTTTGCTACCAATGGTTTAGAACCGCTGTTGACAACTTCTTCCGTAATTCGCACAGATCTAACACTACCCTCAGACGGTATTTCAAACATAATATCGAGCATAAGTTCTTCAAGAATTGCTCGTAGACCTCTTGCTCCCGTTTTCCTTTCAATGGCCTTTTTAGCTATAGCTAAAAGTGCCGGATCGTCAAATTGAAGCTTCACATTATCAAGTTCAAGAAGCTTTTGATACTGACGTACCAAGGCATTTTTAGGTTCTGTCAAAATACGTACCAAAGCATTTTCATCAAGTGGTTCAAGCGTACAAAGAATTGGAACACGCCCTACAAATTCTGGTATCATACCAAATCGCAACAGATCTTCAGGCATTACTTTTTTAAGAATCTCACCTATAGCTTTTTCATCTGTACTCTTTACTGTCCCACCAAAACCTAAACTTCTTTTACCAGTGCGTTTTTCAATGATTTTCTCTAAACCATCAAAAGCACCACCACATATAAACAAAATGTTTGTTGTGTCGATTTGAATAAATTCTTGATGTGGGTGTTTACGTCCACCTTGAGGTGGAACATTTGCTATAGTTCCTTCTAGTATTTTTAAGAGGGCCTGTTGCACACCTTCTCCTGATACATCTCTAGTTATGGACGGATTATCTGATTTGCGAGCTATTTTATCGATTTCGTCAATATAAACAATGCCTCGCTCTGCACGTTCGATATCGTAATCAGCTGCTTGAATCAGTCTAAGCAGGATATTCTCCACATCTTCTCCCACATAGCCCGCTTCTGTTAATGTTGTGGCATCAGCGATAGCAAAGGGAACATTAAGAATCTTAGCCAAAGTCTGAGCTAAAAGTGTTTTTCCTGATCCTGTAGGACCTAAGAGCAAAATATTACTCTTTTGAAGTTCTACATCATCAGTTTTAGCAGTATAACTAATACGTTTATAGTGATTATAAACTGCTACTGACAATATTCTCTTAGCTCTCTCTTGCCCAATAACATAGTCATCGAGTGTGGCTTTGATCTCTTTAGGTTTAGGAATAGATTCAAGATCTGTATCAAAAATCTCTGAAAACTCTTCCTCAATGATCTCATTGCAAAGCTCGATACAGTCGGTGCAGATATAAACACCTGGACCTGCTATCAGCTTTCTTACCTGTTCTTGCGATTTACCACAAAAAGAACATTTAAGCTGACTTTTGTCATCATTATACTTGGGCATAATCACTCACCCCACTGTCTCCAGTTTCGGTGACCACAATGTAGCCACTAATCTTCTTCAGGCTCAACCACTTTTTCCTCAACTGTAGCGTTATCAACTAAAAACTGGAGAGTCTTTTGTGTTACCATATCGTAGACAAGATCACTTAGGCGATTATTCTGTTCATAATAATCGCGTATCATGTCCTTTGTCACCTGATAACCTTCAGCTATCTCTTCTAGTTTTTGATCAAGGTCTTCTTCTGATACTTTAATATCTTCTACCTTAGCAATCTCATTCAGAACAAAATAGTTTTTGACAGCTTTTAGAGCTCTCGGTTCAAATTCCTGTTTGAGCTGTTCTTCGGTCTGTTTAGAATACTCTAGATAGGATTCCCAGCTCAGCCCTTGATATTCAACACGATACTTAAAATCATTTAACATGTGCTCAACTTGAATCTCTACCATCTTTGGTGGTACATCAAATTCAGCTCTTTGTACAATATCTTCTAACAGCTGATCCTCTAGTTCAACTTTTGATCTCTCATCAAGTTGTTTCTGAAGATCTTCGCGGATTTGTTGTTTTAATTCTTCAAGTGTTTCCTTGTCACTTACGTCTTTAGCAAATTCATCATCTAGCTCAGGTAACTCTTCTTTTTTAATTTCATTGATAGTTACCTCAAAAACTGCAGGCTTACCAGCAAAAGCTTCTTGGTGATAGTCTTCTGGGAAAGCAACAGCTACTTCTCCAGTCTCTCTTACTTTTTTCCCAACTAACTGTTCTTCAAAACCTGGAATAAAACTACCGCTGCCAACCTGTAAAGTATAGTTTTCTGCAGCTCCGCCTTCAAACGGTTCACCATCAATAAAACCTTTAAAATCAAAGAGGATATAGTCACCATCTTCTACAACATCTCTATCTTCAATAGCAACTAATTGTGCTTGACGTTTTTGCAAATCTAAAAGAATTGTATCTACTTTATCATCTTCTACACTATAGACATTTCTTACAACTTTAATTCCTTTATATTCGGGCAACTCTATCTCTGGTAAGACATCTACAATTATATTATATATAAAATCCTTATTTACTTCTATCTGTTCTACATCATACTCTGGTTCACCAAAAGGTTGTACCTCATGATCTTTCATAGCTTGCAAATATGTTTTTGATATGGCCATAGAGGCTGCTTCACTTAAAATATAAGGCTGGCCTAATCTAGCTTCTATTACCGGTTTAGGCGCATGTCCTTTTCTAAATCCAGGGAAATTGTGTTCGCGGGCAACCTTTTTCAAAGCTTGAGCATATGTTTTATCAAATTCTTGAGCAGGGATAGTGACTTTGAGGGTTACCCTGCCACCCTCCTTTTTCTCGATAAGGCTATTCAACACTAAGTCCTCCCTTAATACATACCATTTAGTGCCACAACCGGCATTATAATAAAATGAATTTAACTAAAAAAAACACTCGGTAGCAGCCGAGAGATCGTGCAAGATAAATTATGGTGCGGACGGGGGGAGTTGAACCCCCACGGAGGTTATCCACTAGATCCTAAGTCTAGCGCGTCTGCCAATTCCGCCACGTCCGCATGTTCTTCTGCCAAACAGAAGATTTTTGTAATTACTAACATAACGATTATAAACCACGTTTATTGAATTGGTCAAGGGTAAAAATGAAAAACCTTGTTAAATAGTCAAAAGTCCTTCTTTCTTGAGAAGTTCCTTGAAGAGACGAGCTGCACGAACAGCACCGGCATTATAATGATTATTGAATGCTATATACGTTTTTTCACACCTACTAGCCAGAAATTTTAGTCGAGGCAGCCATTCATTTAGTTCGTCAATTGAGTACTCATAGGTGTAACGTTCATAAGAGGCGTTATTATCCCACCACTTTCTCTTGTTTCTACCGTGAAATCTTGCATAACCTATTGATGAAGATGCCAATACAATTGGTGGCAAAAGCCCTTTTAAAAACGGTTCATCTACGGCAACAAAGCTTAAATTTTCTTTTTTAATAAATTCTATCGCCTCGAGGGTTGCCCAGCTATCATGTCTAAATTCAAAACTCAGGGAAAATCCCCAAAAATGTTCTCTTAATCTTAATAGATAGTCTTTGTTTTCAGAGGTTAACTTAAAACTATAGGGAAATTGAGCAAGTAACACACTAAACTTTTCTGAGCATCCTTTTAAGGCCTCACGAAAGCTATCATCATATTCTCTTTGATGAGTAAAACTTTGGTGAAGCTTTAGGGCAAACTTAAAATTATCAGGTACTTTTTTTGCCATATTTGCTAAATTTCCTGCAAAAGGTATCCTATAAAATGTATAATTTATCTCCACAAAGCTAAATTCGTTACTGTAAAAAATAAGTTCATCATCTTTTTTTAAATCTTGGGGGTAAAATTTACCAGTCCAATCCTTATAAGAGTATCCAGATGTCCCAATATATATCATTATAGAACACCTCGTTACCTCTACTTTTTAGAAATTAACATAATTACCTTGAGGGGGCATCTATTGCCCCCCTTTTTTTAGCTAGTTAGTTGCTTACCTAAAAAGCCAGCTGCTGTTTGCACAAGCCGGCTCTCAAGGGAGCCAATTTTTTTATCATCTTTTGAAAAGACCACAATGAATCCAGCAGTTGTATCATTAGCTTTGATACATGCAATTGCAGCTGATTCAGCATATATGCCCTCAACAACCATTAACTTTTGATTCAAGATCACAGCTCCGTCTGCTTCTTTGGCTCTTTGCAAAATATCTCCGGCAAGCTCTTTTCCCAAATATGTTTTCTTTGGCCCGCCTGCAATAGCCACTACCTCATGTTCGTCAGCAACAAGAGCAGTGTATCCCGTTGACTCAGAAAGTGAGTCGGCATACTCTTGGGCAAAATATTCTACATCAGCCACAGGGGAATATTTTTTCAGAATGACTTCTCCATCCCTATCTACAAAGATCTCTAAAGGATCACCTTCTCTGATGCGTAGAGTCCTTCGGATCTCTTTAGGAATAACAACCCTTCCTAAATCATCAATTCTTCGCACTATCCCCGTAGCCTTCACTCATATCGCCTCCTTCGTTCCTATTTTTCCAAAAAACGAAAGATAATATGAGGAAAATAGTATTTTTATCTACAAAGTCAAGAGTTCTCTTAAATATTTATGGTGATGTTCGAGTTATCTTTGATTGATTGTATAATAGAAGCCTTCATATTGTCTACTAGATAGTCTACATAACTTTGGCGAACTTTATCTTTAATCTCTGTAAACTGCGGATCTGAACTCTCGCGAATATCAGCTACATATACTAAGTGCCAACCGTATTCGCTCTGTTGAGGAGTAGAAAACTCTCCTTCATTTAATAAAAAAGCTGTCTCTGTTACGCCGATCCAATCATCTTCTTTGCTCATATAGCCAATAAGACCACCTTCGGTGTTTGTTCCTGGATCTAGAGAGTACTTATTAGCAACCTCAGCAAAGCTTTCGCCTCTTAAAAGTTCAGCATAGGCCTTTTTTATATCTGACTCTTCAACTGTAAAAATATGACTTACTAGACGTAGTTCAGGTGTCCTAAAAAGATCCCGATTAGCTTCATAGTAGTTTAAAATATCTGCATCGGTTATCTTAACTTGAGCAAGAATAATTTTTTCCAAATAAAGATTGTATTTAATACTATCCTTTAAATCTAGTTCTGATACCTTAAAATCATTTAAGTATCTATAATAAGAATTAAAAGAAGCTCTTGGTG
>DUTE01000004.1 GCA_012842235.1 Bacillota bacterium | reverse complement strand
CCAAAATAACCAACACGAGAATTAGCTGAGAACGCTTTATAATAATAAACACCGTCACACAACCTCCTAGTGGAAGTTATGCCAAAAAAGACAACGTTATGACTTAGAAGGTAAAGACATGATTGCCTATTTCTGCTGCAACAGGTCTTTGCTCAAAGTATTCTTTGTTTTGAGCAATTTTAGGGTTGTAGAAAAATAGTGCTCCTTTGGTGGGATCTCTTCCTCTCAGTGCTTCCTGTGCTGCTCTTTTTGAGAGCTCAGGAACTACTACAGTTAGGTATACCCCGTTACTAACTACCTCAAACTGACCTTTTTCAAAGATTACATCACTTATTGTATTAGGAAAACGTGGATCTTTGACTCGATTTAAGATTACAGCACCAACAGCTATTTGGCCTTCGAAACTTTCGCCACGAGCTTCTGCAGCAATTATTCTTGCTAGCAGTTCTACTTCTTTGGCCATGGGAAAGATTATCTTCGCCTGAGGGGAAGGAATATAAATATACTGTCCAGGCATTAGCATCTCATGAGGAGCTAGAGCATTTCTACTTCTAATCTGTTCTTCAGGGATATCATATTCCTTAGCTAAGGTAAATATTGTATCCCCCGTCTTTACTCTATGAATTTGCTCTTCTCCATCGTAGCCAGACGGACCAAAGATAAAGCTTAAAAGAAAATAACTTTCTTCTGCACTAATATTCGCCTTCCTACCTTCGGCAAGATAACTTTCAGCCCTTGTTTGGCCATATAGCTTATCTAGTTCAATAACCATTCGTTTTTGAGGAATGATCAGTTTCTGACCTACATGGATCAGATTGGCATTTTCAATATCATTAGCAACTAAGATCTCAGCTACAGAAACTCCATACATTTTAGCTATTGTAGTTAAATTTTCCCCATGACTCACAACATGCTCTAGACCTAGTACACTTTTGCTAAAAACGACCAATAGAAGAAGCACAATTAGGTTTTTTAAACAGCTTTTCACACCAACAACTCTCACTTTTGATATATTCTGATAATTCATCTAAAGGGCCCCTCCACTCACTGCAAGTCGGCAACGAATTAAAAACGTCCCTTTTATAATTTTTCACTAGTATTCTTGAGTCATAAATAACTACTAGTCCTTCATCACTCTGTCTGCGTATAAGCCTACCAAAGCCCTGTCTTAGTTTTAGTAGAGCAATCGGTAGAGATAATTCCCTAAAGGAATTTCCGCCCCTTTCTTCTACTAACTTCCTTCTTGCTTCAAACAAGGGCTCAGTAGGTACAGGAAAAGGCATTTTAGTTATAAAAACAGCTTTTAAGGCCTCTCCTGGCACATCAACACCTTCCCAAAAGCTATCTACCCCGATTAAAACACCACTGCCATCCTCAATAAAAGATCTAATAAGGTCTTGTGGGCTTTGTTCTCCTTGAACATAGAGGTTGACTTTCCCTCTTAAAGCATCTTGTAATGCTCTTACCATCTTAAAAGAAGTGCAAAGAACAAAACTACCACCTTTTATTTGCGGCAAAATCTCTTGGAGATGCTCACCTATCTTTTTTACGTACTCATCAGAGTTCGGTCTGTGTAGATCGTTAGGTATTGCTAGAAGGACTTTAGAATAATCAAAAGGTGAAGGTAATATTGCCTCTTCTGGTGTCTCTAACCCTAAACGTGACTTAATATAAGAGAAGTTGCCACTTGTAGAAAGGGTAGCTGAAGTGAGTACAACTGAGTGGTGGGGTTCAAATAGGACATTATTGAGTTGTTCAGCGACTTTAAGGGGAACATTGTAAAATCCTTTCCTGTTAGCCCATGAGACACTATCTTGTTCTTCATTTAAAAAAGCCTCTAAACCACTAACTACTCTAGCTGTTTTGCGATAAAGCGCCATTGCCTCTAAAGTATCTTCGTCATATTCAGAAAGAAGGTTCCTCGCTTCAACAAAACAACTTTTTATATTGCCAGCTACTAATGCAAGTTCACTATTTAGCTCGATTCTATCTTCTTGTTCTTTTTCTTTTTGCCTAATTATCTCCTTGGCCCGATTAATGTAAGAAGTTACCTCATCAAGTTCATTTTCAATGCGGTTTTTCAAAGCTATATCTTTTCTTTGTAGTTCCTTACTACTAGCGGTTTGGTTTTTAATGTTAATAAAGTCGTTAAAAGTGACTTCTTGTCCAAAACAATCACTAGCAATGTCCTCAATATGATGGGCTTCATCTAAGATAATATGGTTTATTGGCGGCAAAATCAGTCCTTGCTCAAAACCGGCAGTATATTTAATCATAAGATCTGTAAGTAACAAATGATGATTGACAACCAAAAGCTTACATTCTTTTGCTTGGCTTCTTAATAGAGTAGTAAAGCATTCCTTATACATACTACATCTTTGGCCTAAACAATAATCAGGGTCAGATCCTACCATTTGACGGGTATCCCAATCAATCTTGCCTATAACCTCGTTGAGATTTCCTGTATGGGTCTCTTCTACCCATTTTTTGAGAAAGGCTCGATCATCTTCGTTCATAAGAGTATTATATAATTTACTTAAGCATAAGTAATTACTGCGTCCTTGGATCAACATGTAAGAAAAATCCTCTTCCCAGAGGGTTTTTAGAAAAGGTATGTCCTTTTTAACCAATTGTTCTTGGAGATTTTTCGTCCCTGTAGAAATAGCCACCACATCATTGGCATCAGTATTTAGTGCTGGTACTAAGTAAGCTAAAGATTTGCCTGTTCCTGTACCAGCTTCAACAAGTGCTTCTCCCCCGTTTGTAAGGGTCTGCTCTACCAACTCTGCCATTTGAATTTGGGCATCTCTTTTTTCATAGTACGGCATCTTTTGTGGTAACTTTTCTAAAAAAAATTCTTTAACCGTCAAGACCTAACCACTCCCTACACAATTGCAGATCCTGTGTTCTTTGCTGAAGATCTCCAGGAGTCTCCAAGATACCTGGTAAGGTGCTAAAAAAGCTGTTTTCTCTTAAGTTTTCAATTGTAACTTTACCTAAGTAGCCATCTTGCCAGTTTGCATGTCGATCAAGCCTACTACCTAACTCTCCTTTACAATCATTAAGGTGTAAAAGAACAACTTGCTCCAAACCTACAGTCTCTTCTATTTCTTTTTGTAATTCTTGCCAAGTCTCTTTTTTCCTTAGGTCATAGCCAGCAGCAAAAGCATGGCAAGTATCAAAACAAATACCAAGTCTTTTCCCATTAGCAGTTCTTTTGATAATCTCTTGTAGTTCATAAAAGTTCTTACCTATTTTTGTTCCTTCTCCAGCGACGTTTTCTAAAAGTATCCTAAGACCATCTGCATAGTCTAATATCTCAGAAAGTGATTCGCCAATAAAAGCTGTAGCATTCTGATGGCCTCCACCTGGATGAAGAACCAAATAATCTGCACCAAGTTTCTTTGATCTCTCTACCTCTTCTTTTAGAGCATGTACGGATTTTTTTCTTACCTCTTCATTTTTAGAACCAAGATTAATTAGATATGATGCATGGACCACTAAAGGGTAGAAATCTCCTCTTTCTGATCTAAAGTTCTCAGCTTCTTGATCAGATACTACAGAACTCCTCCACATACGAGGGCTTGTAGAAAAGATCTGCAAAGCCTCAGATTTACTCTCTAAGCCTTCCTTAAATGCCTGGGTAAGTCTTCCTGCGATTGATACATGTAATCCTAGTCTCATTTATCATTTAAGCCCCAAAAACAAGGAGCCTCTCCTTTCTCTAAGCTTGATTTGTATCTTCTTCTTTAACTTTAGTGTCTCCTGCAAAAAGAGATAGCTACGAATAATTCCAAGGAGTGATGTTGTTTATGTCTGTCTCTAAAAAAATGTTAAAGTATCTCCTTCTCTTTACCCTTAGCACAATTTTACTATCTGGCTGTATCATTATTGTTGAAAAGCCACCTCTTTATCACCCAGAATATACTATTAACCATCTAGGCTATGCTGTTTCTGAAGTAGACCAATACAAAATAATGTCCTGCTTTGAATATCCTGTTTATGTAACAAGCGGAGGTCAGTCTGCAAGGTGGTATTCTCAAAATGTTATAGATTTTTTCTCCTTTATTCTAAGTCCGCATAATCCCCCTAAATTTAGTGTGTATAACTGGACTAAATCCTACGATCGTAAATTTAACAATGCAACTATTACTGGTACGTTTTTTATGGAGGGAGCACGGTATGATGAATCTAATCAACCGGTCATAATTACGTATAAAGGGGTAATTACTTTCCACCTTAGAAGAACAGGTGGCGACAACTGGATTATAAATGGTTTAGATCTAACAAGAGTCTATATAGAAGATCCCCATCAAACAACTTCTGCAAAAAGTATTGAGCTTTAACCTATTTTCTCAATCCTTATCAGAGCTAAATAATATTCCGAGGGCTAGAAGCGTTTTTCTAAACACCTACTTTGCAAAAATATTGAAGAATAAATTAAGGGACATATTATACGCGTATAATATGTCCCTTTCTTATTTTCGGGTAACTTAGAACAAAATTTGTTTGTAGCTTTTAGTAGGCGTAAAACAAAAAAAATGTTCATTAGCCAGTCACACTTTTTTATATATCGACAAGTAAATAAGGCATCATAGATTAATTCGTTTTACATAAATTGGATCTTGATTTTTATAACCAATCTCGTGAGTTTTTGTAAACCCACATTGATTCCAAAATGCCCCACAATTATCCGCAGTTAAGTATATTTGCACAACATTTTTCTCTCTAAGAGATTGTTCAACATGAGCTGATAGTAACTTCCCTAAACCTTGTCCCCTTAAATCTTTTTCAATATATACCTCGCGGATAAAGCCAAAACCTTCCTTCTGACACCAATCGCTTCTTGGTGAATCTATTTGGTAGATAATAAATCCAATATTCCTATTGTTAATCTTCATTAAATCAAGAAATACGACTTGTTTTCTTACCATTTCCCTGATTTCGGCACAAATCTCTTCGATCTGCGGGTATTGTAGTTCCATTTGCAAGTCATGTAACAGATAGGAATTAAACATATTTACAAATGACTTATAATCGTACTCTTGAAATGATTTGATTTCTTGCTTACTGCCATTGTCATTTTGCTTATTTTTAACTTGAGCACTTGAAACAATTCTATTGAAAAAGTCTTCTTTAGTTATTTCATAAACAACAGCAGTTCTCCATTTCCCAGTTTGGTCTTGCCAAAAGTCTTTTCTTACGCCAACTTTCCTAGCTCCAATCTTTTTCTCATAAACATGTTGAGCTCTTTTGTTTTCAAGCATTGTATCCCAAACAATTTTATCTATAACAAACTTAGAATTAATGAGCTCGTCTGTAAAAAGAAATCCGAAAAGTATCATGATAATTCTCAGGCCATATCCTTGGTTTTGATAACTAAAGTCACATATTTTCCATCCAGGATATGCTACTTTGTCATCTTTAATTTTATAATTTAGTTCTCCTACAAGCTTATCATCAATTTCTATCATACAAAGCTGGCTTAGGTTGCTTTGCCAATTTCTAATAGTATCCATAGTATCTTCTAGAGCCTCTCCCAAACCGTGAGGAAAACCTGCATGTTCCATAACTCTGCCATCATTCCACCATTGATTTAGCCAAATGGCATCCTCAATAGTAGCACTTCTAATTACAATATTATCCTTTTGAATTCTCATACTTTCCTCCAAGCCAAGCAAGTTTTTTGAAGGTTTTATAAAGCGTGAACCCTCCTTACACGCTTAGCTGTTATTCTTATCATATCAACCACTTCCTCCTTTATATTTCTCTAAAAATGCCCAAAACATCATAAACTTTGCTAAGTTTAACTTTGTTTTTTGAATTAGTGTTGTCACAAATTATTATCTTGAAACACCACCAATGTAGTAGAAATCACGAAATTGCGGTTACTTCAATGGTTTTTGCCTGATTCTTTGTCTAATGTTTTCACAACAGACACTTAAAGGGGGTGTTTTTTTTGACCAAAATACTGAATTTCTTGTCCGTTTTTGCACATTTTTAATGGCCATCTAAGCATATTATATGTTGCCCCTTAATACACTCCCTAGATTGATCTTTTATCTCTACTTTTTCTAACACTATTCTTGCTTTATCTGTCTTTCTTTATGTTTGTTCATAAGTATGAATAATAAGTCCTAAATTGCATAGAATAGGAACGGTAATTAAAGGTGGTACATAAATTGTGAAAGTGCCTATAGTAAAGCAATAGGAGGCGATAGCTTGCGCCGTCTTATAGTAATTTTTCTACTGGTAAGTTTTTCTGCCTTTGCCAATCAAGTCTACTACGACCTTGGCTCTTTAGAACCAGAGGAATATATTGTCTTTGACTTTAGAGAGATATTTCCCCAACTAGAAAAGATAAGCGTTATTAATTCATTAGCATTTTTTACTAGCGGCGAAAGTGAAATGCCTTTAGAAAATTATCTTCTTGAATGTTCTTCTTTAGATCTGCCAATACTAACAATTGCTCCTACTTATTCAACGCCACCTGGTGAGTATCGAGCTTTTTTTCAAGTTGAAGAAGCTGATAAAGAAAGCCTTTTAATCCTTACTTTTTCAGTGAAACCAAAATTAGAGTTAAAAATAGACCCTCTTTATCTATATTTAGAATCTGAACCAAGGTACCTTGAATGTGAAATTAAAGCCAATTGCAATTGGGAACTTTACTGTTTTGCCGCTCAAGAATACCCCGAAATCATTGTTTCTGTAGAAAACAAAGATTTCTTCATAAATGATCTTCCTCAAAGAATCCTTTCTCAAGGAAAAACCAAAAAAAACACATTCTTTCTAAAAGTCAATTTAGGTGACCCCACAAAAAGCCCTACAGGAAGATACTATTTCCCTCTTAACTTTACCTTAATCCCGAAGATTTAGGTAACAACCATTTTGTTCACAACCTGAAGTTCAGGTTGTAGATAGATAACTAAGGAGGCAACAAAAAATGCGTAAGTTTTTTCCATTGTTTCTAGTTTTGGTAGTTGCTTTAGTCTCTGTTTTTGCCTTTGCCGAAGATGCTATTGAGACAGAAAACTTTGAGCCTGAGCATAAACCATCTTATGTTGTACCTATCGGTGACTACAATAGACACGTAGGCGACGATGGCATAACTGTCTGGTTTGGTACCAGCAACAATTTTGTTGTATTACCCTACATGAACCGTAGTGGCTATTACTTCGATACCAACAAGCCTGATCTCCCCCAAAAAGCCACTGTCACTGTAAGAACTGAAGCCTATATCCCTTGCTATCTTACTATGACTGTTATGGGTAACCAAGCAAAAACTATCCTTGAAAGCTTTGGTCCAAATGCATTTGCCGCAAGAGGCCCTGAAGACAACTATCTCTTAGCTTTTGACAATGAGATAGGTGGCTTTGTCAATGCCGCCTGGCAAAACCTTGGCCATGGCACAAATGCTGAATTTGCCCCAGGTAAAGGCTATTACATCCAAGGTTGTGACGTTTTCAAAGTAGATATCTACGCTAACGACACATTCAAATACGATGTAATTGGTAAAGCTTTTATCAATGAAAATGCTGATATAAGCGGACCTGCAGACGAAACACTAAACCTAGAAATGAGATCAAAGATCGGCTCGAATAATTGGCAGACCGATACTGTAGTCTTTACAGATACAGTACTAGGAAATAGAGTAAACATTCTCGAAAAACCTGCTTGCTCTTCTGCCACTGTTTACCATCAATTCCGTGTTCCTTATCTAACAACAACAGCACACGGAAAATACACAGGCGCTGTAATCTTTGAGGCCTACACTATCTAGTACAACAAGCCCAGGCCCAAGATTGGGCCTGGGCTTTTTAGGAGGAATCGGCTATGAAAAAAACCCCTTTTGTAATTGCCTTAATACTTATCTGTAGTTTGTTTTCCCTGGCTACTGTTATGGTTGAACCTAGCCGGTTCATCCTAAAAATTGAGCCAGGACAAAAACAAACAGGAGTTATTACTGTGATTAACGCTGGTCTAATCCCTACTACCTTAAATGCTGTTTTGTATGATTGGCAGCTCAACGAAGAAGAAAAACTACAGGCTCTTGTAGCTGGCACAAGAAGCGATTCCTTAGAAAAATTAATTAAGTTTAATCCAAAAAACTTTACCATCCAACCAGGTCAGGCACAAATTGTCAGGTTTACTATTGAAGCCCCAACAGATGGCATCGAACATAAAGGTATTGTGTTTTTTGAAGAAAATATAGCCTTAGCGGGAGATGGTATAGGAGCTAATGTAACCTCAAGAATTGGCACAACTATTTATGCTGCTCCGGTTGATGTAAAACACTCCCTTCTTATTAAAGAATTAAGACCTTTTCTTGATGATGAGCAAATCAACCTGTTATTTAGTGCTCATAACAATGGCACTGGTCATCTAAGACTGAGAATCTCTTATTATCTTCAAAACAAACAAGGAAAGACGCTTAAGGAAGGCTCCATTAATGAGCTGGTAATCTTACCTGATGATGAAAAGATTGTCGTGGAGCCTATAACAAAACTAAGTAGTGGGGAATATCGTTTGCTTATGCAAGTTGCGTTCTACGACATTGAACAACGTTTTGAACACACCGCAGAGTTCTCCATACCTTAGGGATGGAGGAGGATATATGAAAAAAATAATTGGTTTTTGTATTTTTGTCTTGCTATCCCTCTTAATATGGTTATCACTGCCAATGGTAGTATTTGCCATTGAAGAGACTCTAGTTGAAATAAATATTTTCTATAGCGATAACTCTCTAAAAACATCAGCTGTCTTAGATGCACTAGATATAAGTGGGGAAATACTACTTCCCCTTAGCGAAATATCTGAAACACTTAATTTAGATATAGATTTAGATAGAGCATCAGGTCTTTTTACTGTTACTAATAGAGACAATAATGGTAGCTGCACACTTTCAGCAAATAGTTATGGCAATTTGAGTGAACTAACTAATAAATCTCCTGTAGTTTTAGAAAATGAGCTATTTGTCCATATAATTTTTTTAGAAAAGCTTCTCGGAGCCACATCTAATTATGATCCTTCACAACTTGCCGTAAAAATTGTGCTTAACCAGGCTCCACCTGCACAAGAGATTGAGATAGCTGATGATGTAATCGACAGTCCAGAAATCAAACCATTTGAAGCCCCTCTAAAAAAGTTTTCCTTTTCTGCATTGGAATATAATCTTGAACAGACCTTTAGAAAAAACACCACCCAAACCAAAGGTGATTTTTTTCTACACTTTAGATCAGGCCTTGCCGAGATCACAACTGGAGTAGGTGTTGAAAGTACTGACTTTACATCTCTTCAGTTTAATAGGCCTTTTTTTCGCTTAAAACTGGAAAAAGACAATTGTCTACTCTTGATAGGGAACTACAATATTGATTCGGAGACATACCTCAAAACTAGAGAGTTTTTTGGTGTTACTGTTATTTCACCTTTTCCCTCTATTTGTTCTTCTAGCCCCTGTGTTGAATTAGAACTCTCTGGGAAAAAAGGTGAAACCCTAATTGTCTTAGTTAATGATCAACCAGTTAGATATGTTGAATTAATAGATGATAAACCAGTTTTAGTCACTGTCCAACTTCAACCCTATCGTCTCCAAGAGATAAGCGTTATAAAAGATCAAACTCAAGTCTATGTAGACACCAAAAATGGCTTAAAACTTATGCCGCAAACTAAAACCCAGACCTATTTTTACTACGGATTATATGCAAAACATGATAATAAATGGCAAGGTGAAATCCTTGAATTTAGAAATTCTACTGGCCTATCTAATAAAACTACACTTAATACTAGTTTACTATGGCTCGCTCCAGACTATAAACTCCAAAACCCTCTCTTAAAACTAGAGTGTCTCAGCGAGCTTTTTTATGGGATTAGCATTGTTCCTGTTGTATATGTTTGCCCAGAGACAGATTTAGGCACGGAAATCTATCTTATCGCTTCTTTACCTACAGGCCATTGGCAGCTAAACTATTTTAATCTTCCTCTTGAAGTCAGCTACTACTACCCCAAAAACAACGGCCAAGGATTAGACTTTTTTGTCGAAGCAGATCTAACACGTGCATTAAATATGCAAATACAGACACAAGCCTTATTGAAGTCAAACCTTCGCCCTTTACTGCGTTCATATAACACCACAATAAGGTTTAAAACCTTAAAACCGTTTACAACCTACACATTAGGCTTAGGACATCAGGAAAACTTCTTAGAACCTATGAAAACTATCGTATATAATAACCATTTATTACTCGGTTACAGTTTTAGAGGTACTAATGTAAATCTAAAAAACGTCTATAAACTAAACCATTTAACTATGGAATCAAACACTTGGAACAAACAGACTCTAGACACTAATATAGACCTTAACATTACACCTAAATTACAACTTTCAGTTGAATCTAGCCTTATTGAAGATAACAAAACCAAACTCACTGGTAGAATCGATGGGGATCTGTATTACAGTGTGAAAAAAAACACTAAGTTTATAAGCCAAGTATCATACGATTATGTCCTTAAACCTGATGCTGCAATTAAAAATCAAAATATGCGTGTTAGCTATCACTTCCAAATAAAAAAACCCTCCTTCAAGCTAGAGGTGCAAAACAACAAAGGTGATAAAGGAGACTTTTGGTTGCTTTCAGGTAGTGTGTCTGTTCTATGGCCGACAAATCGCCTAAATGCCAACATTGGTTTTAAGTTCCCTAAAGATAAAGAAGTTGATAATCATTGGAAGATCAGTTGGGATAATAACTTGACAAACGGATTAAATTTTAAAATAGCTTTAGAAAAACTTCTAAAAACAGCTACTAGCCCAGATAATGAATACCTGGCAACTATTTCATTATCTCAAGGTTTGTCTTGGGCAAATAACCGCTTAATTGGCCATCGCTATTCTGGAGAAGATATGCCTGCAGGGGTATATGGCGTAGTATTTCTCGACCTCGATGGCAATGGCATTCAAGACGCAAATGAAATGGGAATTGAAGGTATAGATATTCGTCTAGGCTATCAAAGAATTAAGACTAAAAAAGATGGCTCTTTTGCCTTTACCAATGTAGAACCTTCAACATACAACTTTGGATTTGATCCTAAAAAACTTGTTGCCGACTATAGTGCACCTGTTTTGGGGTTTCCGGTAAAAGTAAAAGCAGGAGACAATCTAGTTTTTGATATGCCCCTGACAATGAATGGAGTATTAAAGGGTCGAGTATTTATTGATATTGATGGCAATGGGATTTTTAGCGATGGTGATGAAGTTGTAGATTGGGTCAAAGTTATTGTGCTAGAAAAAAATATAACCTCATTTTCAGATAAAGAAGGCCGTTTCTATCTGGAAAACTTACCTCTTGGATCGTTTACTTTAACCGTTGATGAAAAAAGCCTACCCGCTTTTATTCGAGTACCAAAAACGGTTACAATTACAATTACACCAGAAAAACTTGATCATATCATCGATATTCCTCTACAATATTGAGATAGCCAGAATAAATCTCTGGCTATCTCTTTTTTTATCTTTTATCTTTTATTTTTCTCTTGCTGTCAATTATCCTATTTAACGAAAAGTTATCAGCAAATATTTGCCAAATAAGAGCAAGTATCGCCAAAACTATTCTAAATCCCAAAGATAACCCCCAAAGATTCAGTCCAATAATCGCTCCTAAAAGGTTTGCTCCTGAGTCTCCTAGCATGGTTTTTTCTCGCTTTTCATAGGGAAATAAAACAATTAGTGAGCCTGCCACTACATAGCTATATACTGTAATGGGATTGTCCCAAGTAAAGATAGAGACTAAAAGAAGCATAATCCCAAAAAAGAAATTTGCTCTGTTAGGACGAGTATCTAGAGTATTTACAGTATTGGCAAAGATACTAAGTAAAAAAGCATCGAGGTACCAATTGGTCCTTTGAGTAAGAAGAGCTAAGCCAAAAGATATTAGTAAAATATAGCCTAATTTTATTACACCGGTGGTTACTACACCAGATCTTAACCTTTGCAAATGCCCTCTTATCCCTTTTGTCTTTTCTAAAAAGAGATCATCTAAGAGACCTAAAAAAGTGATGCTTAAGGAAAACAACCATAGTAAGGCTAGGTCTCTATACCAAATAAAAAGCGGTAAACTTCCTACAATAGTAGATAGACTTAGCCAAACTCCTGCTGAGTTTAACACTCTTTTACTTTGGTAATTAGGTGCAGAAAAAACTTTT
>DUTE01000104.1 GCA_012842235.1 Bacillota bacterium | reverse complement strand
TCTGCGTTTTGTAGAGGGCTATCCTGGTGATTATGACTACCGTGATTTTTATCGAGATATCGGTTTTGATCTTGATTATGAATATCTCAAACCATTTTTAGAACCGATTGGCATCCGTAAAATGACTGGTTTTAAGTATTATCGTATAACAGGGCCTACAGATCATAAAGAACCCTACCGCCATGATGTAGCTGTGGCTAAAGCCAAAATTCATGCAGCGAACTTTGTTTTCAATCGAGAAGCTCAAATTAAACATCTTAACACTATCATGGATAGACCCCCTATTTTAGTTGCTCCCTACGATGCAGAGCTCTTTGGCCACTGGTGGTTTGAAGGACCTGTGTTTTTAGAAGAGGTACTAAGGCTAATCTCGAAAAATTCTGTTATTGAAACAATAACACCTCTGGAATATCTTAAGCGACATCCGAAAAATCAAGTTGCTGTACCTTCCTATTCTAGCTGGGGGTATAACGGTTACAACGAGGTTTGGTTAGAAGGATCTAACGACTGGATCTATCCCCACCTGCATCATGCAGGCTGGCAACTTTCAGAATTGGCTAAACAAGAAAACCTTAACCTCACACCTCTAAAAAAACGCCTTCTTAACCAAGCAGCTCGCGAGCTTTTACTTGCCCAAAGTTCTGACTGGGCTTTTATTATGAAAACCGGTACAGTCGCTGAATATGCTAGAAAAAGAACAAAGGAACATCTGAAAAATTACCTAGATCTAGTATCCTCCATTGAGAACCCAAATGTGGAGCTTTTAAGAAGACTAGAAGATCTAAATCCAATTTTTCCTAAGATCGATTACCGAATATTTGCCTAAAAAAACACCGAGGTAAAAACCTCGGTGTTTAATTTTTCTCAAAGAAGCATATCTCCAATTCTAGTTGCAAGTTCATTAGCTATCTCCATGGTGTTACCTTCTACTGTAAGATAGATTACCGGCCTTATCTCATCAGGCTGAAGATAGGCAAAAGCTTCGTTACTTCTGTAAAATAAGCCTGATTGTTTTTTGTTATCTCCGCTAAATTCTGAAGCAAAACGCAACATAGCCTGGCTTTTTTTCTCTAAAGGACAGTTTAACTCTTTTACTAATTGCGTCTTTTTAGGTAGCCTTTTTAAGATAATGCCTAACGGTTCATCTCTTTCTTTACAAAGCAAAGAAAGAAGCAAAAAAGCATCATGCCAAGGTATTACCGAATCTTCACTATGACAAAGTCCCGGCTTTGCTCTTTCAATTAAAACTCCAAATTCGCTAGCAATCTCTTCTAAAGCACTTGTGGCATTTATAGGTACTTTTATTTTACCTGGCTTATCCTTTAGTGTCATATATACACACAAAGACTCTATCTCTGAGGAAGTTAATTCATGGCCTGTTTCGTCCCAAATCCTACAGTTCTCTCCTGAAGATGATACTTGTGCACTAATGCCTAAATCTTCTTTAGGAGATAGAACTTCTACTAGACGCCTACCAGCAGGACTATGGCAGATAATTTTTTGCGGCAACACTAGGTCAGGATATTCTTTTAGATACTCAGCTAAATTATTAGGTACAAAATAGAGATTACCAGGTTCAATATCTGGATTTAAACCATCACCTGCTTTGACTAGGTTTTCAATCTTGCGTTCTGTAGAACTAGGAATATAGCAGCCTTTTTCGTCTAAAAAGCGGATTATCACATAGTCATCTTCGGCAAATATATAAAATCCGCCTTTTGTCTCTGATTTTTTTATACCAATTTTAAAAGACGGTAATATTTGATCACCTAAATCAAAGAGATCTGCTCCTTTGGCCATTGCTCCTGCACTAATCAGTCTTTTGATTAATCGTGCTTTGTCTGAACCATCACATGCTGTAGCTACACTAAAGGCATCTATTGCCTCTACAAAAGAGACACCTAGTCGTACTAACATATCGAGCGAAAGATCTTTGTGGAGTCTTCCTCTTAGACCTTTTTGGGTAAAGAGTTGGCCTCTTTCTATTGAACCATAGATTAAATCACTGTTTACAACTGACATAGGACCCACTCTTTTTTCAGGATATACTCTCACCCTTGGTGTTAAAAGCGACTGTTCACCAATACTTGCTCCCTCACTAACAATTGTTCCATCAAGAAGCCTAGAACCGTCGCCTACAAATGCTCTTTCATCAATAATCGCACCTTCGGCAATAACACCTTTGCCAATATAGGTGTTTGCACCTACTATGGTATAACTTAACGATGAGTCTTTTTCAATTACTGCCTTTTGCCCTACTACCGCAAAGGGACCTAATTTAACACCAGGGCCAATAGTTGCATTTTTTAATACAGCCACTGGTTGTCTTATCATAGCACTAGGGTCAATCTTGGCATCTTCAGAAATATAAGGTTTTAGGCCTTCTACTTGTCCTGATAAAACGTCCCAGTGCGACTCTCTATACTGATTAATACTGCCAACATCAGACCAATAACCATCAGCTATATAACCATAGAGATTAAGATCAGCCTTAAGAAGAGCAGGAAAGAGATCCTTGCTAAAATCGTAACTTCTGCCTGGAGGTATTAGTTCAAGCACCTTTGGTTCGAGAATATAGATGCCTGTGTTAACTGTATCGCTAAAGACCTCACCCCAAGTAGGTTTTTCTAAAAACCTGGTTATTCTACCATCAGCTTTAGTTAACACTACTCCGTATTCTAGGGGCTCAGCTACACGGGTCAAAACCATTGTAGCTATAGCCTGATTCTTTCTATGAAAATCCATGGCTTTTTTAATATCTATATCAGTTAACGCATCCCCCGAAGCTACTACAAAGGTCTCTTTAAGGAAACTTGCTGCTTCTTTTACACTACCTGCTGTTCCTCTTGGCTCTTTTTCTATTGTAAAATCTACCGTTTTATCTTGGGCTAAAAGATGATCAATGATCATCTGTGGGAGATGATAAAGAGTAAGGATATGTTCAGTTATACCGTTTTTTTCAAGATGGCTAAGTACATGATCGATCATAGGTTGTCCTAAAAAAGCCACTAAAGGCTTTGGTTTTAGATATGTAAGGGGTCTTAGTCTTGTACCCATACCCCCAGCCATAATAACAGATTTCAAAAACACTACCTCCCTAAATCTAATCTCACACTAAACCCCCCGGCTTGTGCAGAGCGTATTACATCTCGATAAACCTGCTCTGTCTTTTGAGCAACCTTGTCCCAACTATAGAGTTCAGCTTCTTCTTTGCCGTTTATAGCTATATTTTGTGCTAAATCAAAATCTAATAGTGCATCCGCTAAAACTCTCGCTAAAGCTCGTTTATCTCCTGGAGCAAATTTCAGCCCTGTAGAACCATGTTTGACGACTTCACCTAAGCCACCTGTATCACTGACTATAGTTGGTTTTCCTAGTGCCATCGCTTCTAAAGCTACTATGCCAAATGGTTCATAGAGGCTAGGAAACACGGCCACGTTGCAGACTTGGTAAAGAAGATTTCGAAGTTTATCTTCAATAAAACCGGTAAAAAATATTTTTTGTTCTAAACCTAGCCTCCGTGTGTGGTCTCGAAGATACATCTCTTCAGGGCCCTTGCCAACAACAATAAGCTTGGCTTCAGGAACTATTTTTAAAAGATCCTGAAAGGCTTCAATTATAAGCCAGACACCTTTTTCTCTTACTAGCCTGCCCACAAACAAAATTATCTTTTCATCTGAACTAGCATAACGGCTTCTAAACTCAGTAAGATCAGCTCCCTCTGGAGCTTTCATTTTCTGAGGATCTATACCATTGGGGATCACTTTTAGCTTATCCGCTGGAAGTCCAAAGATATGTTTTACTTCATTTTCCATATATCTACTGCAGACAATTACCTCCCAAGCTTCGTAGCATAGCCACCACTCTAAATCAGATATATGGCGTTGTAGATCATTGTGAAGGCCATTATTCCTACCATACTCAGTTGCATGAATAGTAGCTATCAAAGGAAGTCTAAAAGCATGTTTAAAAAGTTTCCCTGCATAGGCACCGAGCCAGTCATG
>DUTE01000103.1 GCA_012842235.1 Bacillota bacterium | reverse complement strand
GCCCAGCCGTAGATAACACCAGGAGCAAGCCCTACATTGTTTTTAAGACCTAAAGTAACCTGACAGGTTTCGATTATTTTTAATACTGGGATAGATACATAGAGATCACAGTTAAGGACAAGCTCATGGATGTAATAAGTCTTTTCAGATAATGGTTTCTTAGGCTTAACTTCAACGACGGCTTCTTTAGGTATATTCAAATCGACAATCTCTATTTTTATCGTAGGATATTTTTTTCTTAGTTCATCGACTATTTGCCGGTAACCGGCAATTTCAAAACCATCACATGCTTTAGCTCCGGGGAAAGCTCCCCATTCATAACCTTCAGGGACCCATCCTCCTGCGCCTTCTCCAATAAAAATCTCAACCTCAGGACTTTTTTCGTAGATGAAAGAAGCGACACTAGCTACTACTCGACAATCAGTTATTACACCAGATCCACTATTCAAAGGTTCAACTATATTTGGTTTGAGAAGAACAGTTTCCACAGAATCATTAAGTAGACTTTCAAAATCTGCAAGTTCCAAAGTTTTATAGACTAGTTGTTTTACTTCTTTATCACTAAGTTGATGAGGAGGTTTTGGACCAGCTTTGATTACCACAGGTGAGTTGTATTGTACTGTGTTCTTAAAATCAGATAAGATATAATAAGACTCATCGACATAAGTACTACAGGCTGAAACAGCAAGAAATAAACTAAGTAAAATACTTAACACAACAGACCCTCCTTCAAAAGATAAGCCACAAGTTATACAGATAGCCAATTAAAACAGCTGACACTAAAGAAAAGACAAGATAAAAAAGTATATAATACCATTTAAAGGTTACAAAAACAGCGGAAATATTGGCTATATTTGTGGCAGGTCCGGCAATAAAAAAGGCTAGAGCGGCACTTTTATGCATACCTAAATCCATCATAGCAGCAACAATAGGGATAGATGCACCACCACAGGTATAAAAGGGCACCCCTAACAATGCAGCAAGAGGGATGCTCCATCTTTTATTTGGGCCCAAGAAACTAGCCACTATTTCAGGTTTTAAGAAGGTATGGACAAGACTTGCAAGAAAAAGGGCAATTAGAAAGGCTTTTTTCATATAATTGGCCATTGATAAGACATTAGGCCAAAAACCCTTAGTTTTTGGTTTGTTAAGAAAAGGATTCTCTTTTAAGATAGGATTGTTGCCAAAGAGAATTTCTGAGGCAATCCCTCCTGAAATACCAATAAGTAAGGTTGAAAAAAGACGCCATAGAGCCATCTCTAAGCCTAACCCTCGTAGGGTGAGGATAAAGATTGTTGGATTCATAAGTGGTGTACTGAGGATAAAGGCAGATATAGTACCAATAGGAAAACCTAAGCTAGTTAGGGCACCAGCAAAAGGGATTAATGCATAACTAGAAAGGGGTGAGATGGCGCCTAATAAAGAGGCAATAATGATTCCTCCTAGTCGGTTAAATTGAAAGAGTTTTTCCATTCTTTCTGTAGTGAGATAGATATTCAAAAAAGCGCTAAAAAAGATACTAAGGACTATGAAGGGTAAATATTGCCAAAGAAGCTCGAAAAATGTAATTACAACTTGTCCAAGTTGGTATTGTGCAAATAGATCAAGGTAATAGGCTAAGTAGTCAAGTGGAGTAGCACTGCTTATGTACATAACAATCTCCCCCTAAAAGAAGGATTAACTACTACCAATATTTTTCCTTCATGGGGCATCTATCTCCACTTGGAAATTGACTTCCCAATTGCCTTTGCCGTCATGAAAAGTTAGATTGAGAAGTTTTTGTGGCAAAACAGCAATATTTACTGTCCAACCATGATCAGGCCAAAGGTGCATAGGCAGGTCAAAAACCTCTTCCCAATTAGTAGAGCCATAGCCACCATGGACTCTCATAAGATCAGCCTGATCGCCAACTCTTCCTTGGTAAACAATAGTTAAAGGTAAATAGGCTTCAGGTATAGCTGGATAGAGTTTAATATCCATAATTGACACCTCCTATCTATTAGTTTTACCTAAAGGTAGTATAGATAGACATATAAAAAGGGTTTTATATGTCATATTAG